>JBEGMB010000261.1:0-4302 GCA_041183245.1 Bacteroidota bacterium | reverse complement strand
GGAGATACTACTCCGAAAAAAGATCAAATTATAACAAATTTATATTACAACGACGTTGTATTTCTGCGCGACGAATTCCCAATAGAAGTAGACCTTGAAGCGTTTAAAATCAAGCAAAAACAGGTAAAAGTTAGCCTTTCTCAACAAGGTAAATTATTGGGATCTCAAGTAGTAAATTACAGCAATCAAGAATATACATTCAAGCAAGTTCGATTTGATGTCACTGCCAGCAAGGTTGGATTTCAACCCTTTACGGTAAGCGTTGAATACCTTACTGGAGAATTCTCGAAAGCAAACAACAGTAAGACGTGCTACATTGAGGTCGTGGATTCAAGAAATAACGTTTGTTTTATTTCGAACGGAGTGCATCCTGATTTGGCCGCGCTTCGCGCCGTGGCTTCATCGAATGAAAACTATCAAAGTTCTTTTTTAAGCCCCAAAGAATTCGTAGAAAAAGGACTTAAACCCGACCTCGTGGTTTGGCATAATCCAACCTTACAATTCGATGCGAATGTGAGCGCATATATCGAACAGCACCGAATCCCTGTATTTTATGTAATTAGTCCCTCGGCCACAAGCCAAGACCTGACTAAACTTAAAATTTTTGCTAACACCAATGGAAGAACTCAAAGTGATGAGGTTCAAGGCAATTTAAATCCCGGATTTAGCGCCTTTGAATTAAGCGAAGAATGCAAGCAAACAATACCTTACTATCCACCGCTTGTTACAAAATTTGGTGCAATGAATCCCTTAGGTAATACCGAAGCCCTGTTAAATCAGCGGGTTGGAAATGCAGTTAAAAAGGAACCTTTAATTTATTTTGGTAAAACAAAGCAGAATGTACCATATGGAGTAATCTACGGAGAAGGCGTTTGGCGATGGAAACTGAATGAATTCATGAAATATCAGCATTATGACTATTTCACCGAACTTTTTTCAAAATCTTATAATTACCTAATGGTCAAACGCGCAGGCATGGGGTTAAGCGTACAATTTGATAAGCGCTTTGGTAAGTATGATCGAATTGGTGTAAATGCGAATTTCTATAATGCGAGTTTAGAGCCAATCACCAAGCCTGTTATCAACCTGACATTAACCGGTCCACAAGGAAAAAAGTATACCAACAGGTTCAATGTTACAGGTAACCATTATTCACTAGATTTAGGGACGCTTCCATCGGGTACCTACAAATGGACAGCTAATACCACGCATGAGAAAAAGAAGTATTCCAAATCAGGAATTTTTGTTGTGGAGGACATTGGCTTAGAACAAACTTCAAACACAGCAAATCACGGGGTATTAAAACAACTTTCCAAAAATTCTGGAGGAACATTTTCAGCGCTCAAGGACTATGAAAAGCTACTAAATCAAATTGAAGGAAGAACAGATATAACCAGCATAGAACGCTTGACGATTGACTTTTGGAATTTAGTTGATTCTTGGGGGTTCATGTTGCTGATTGCGTTAATCTTTAGTTCGGAATGGTTTTTAAAACGTTATTTCGGAGCATATTAAGTGGACATTATGACGCTAAGATGATTTGACTTTTGGAAAATAAGTAGTTATAAAGAAAACGTGATTTTAGATTTAAGGTGAATTAATTGAATTATGATGAAACAGATACTTTGCTTACTTACGATATCCATTTTAATGGGTAATGTTTATGGTCAAAAAACACGTTCAGTAGCATTTTACAACGTAGAGAATTTATTCGACACGATTGACGGACCAAACGACGATGCTGAATTTTTACCTGCGGCTAAAAACCAATGGAATGCCGCCCGATATGAAGAAAAACTCATGCATATTCGTGAAGTCTTACTTGCCATGGGCAAACCGCTTGTTTGTGGTTTTTCGGAAGTAGAAAATGCAGCTGTGGTTCGTGCAATCATTTCAAATCAAGAGGCGTTTAAAACCTATGGAATTGTTCACTACGAAAGTCCGGATGCACGTGGAATTGATGTTGCTTTAATCTATGATAGTTGCAAACTGAACTTGATTGATTCAAAGGCCATTCGATTTGTATTACCTGGAGAAACCAAGCCAACAACAAGGGATATTCTTTGGGCTCAATTCAAATACAAAAAACAACCGTTTTATGTGATGTTAAATCATTGGCCCAGTAGACGTGGCGGAACTGATGAAAGTGATGATAAACGTGTTGCGGCAGCGAAAATCGCATGTAACTTTATAGATTCCGTTCAGAAAGCTAACGGATATCCAATAATTTTTCTTGGTGACTTAAACGATCATCCAGAAAACAATGCCCCGAAATTAATCGATGAGCGCTTAGACCCAATGATTACGAAGGATAGCGGGCCTACAAAAGGTACCCATTTTTATAACAACGAGTGGGGAATTCTCGATCACATTTATGTTTCCGCTAATTTTATCGGTAAAAAAAATGGTATCGTTGCAAGCTCGGGACAGATACATAACTTCCCCTTTCTTATGGAGGAATACAAAGGAAATATTCAACCGAAACGCACCTACGCAGGCAGCAAGTATTTGGGAGGATATTCAGACCACTTGCCTGTATCCATTCAACTGAACATAAAATAAATAAGACCAAGGCAAACCATTCGCTTTTATTATCGTAAGAGGTTTATTAACTTTGTTTTAACACGATATAAACGCCACTTTGATTAAACGAACGCATTTCCTTTTCTTCTGTGTATTTTTCACTGCGTTTACTACGTTTACTTTTGGACAAATTGTTTCTCCGTTTAGCGTTCGCTATCAAACCAACGCAAAAGGCGGTATAAAAATCGCCTCCAATGTTGTATTAAGTTGCGGCTCTGGAACAAATAACTGTGCTACTGCACAAAGTCAAGTTCCTCCAAGCGGGACCTTTTCAAATGGTGCTTTCTCCATGGCATATGTTGATATTGACAATGATGCAAATACTTTTATGTCAAGTAGCGACAGTATCGCGCTTCCAAACTGTTCGGAAATACTTTGGGCTGGGCTTTATTGGAGTGCCCGTATTGCGGCGAATACTACAAATTATGCCAACCGAAGTCAAGTTAGACTCAAACTAAACAATGGGGCGTATCAAGTGCTCACTGCGGACCAAACCTTAGATGTCCCCACGATTGGCGGATCCTCTTGGTCGCATCCGAGTTATTATTGTTTCAAGGATATCACTTCGGTGCTTACCACATTTGGTACAAACACTCGGTTTACGGTAGCTAATGTCGTAGCAGAAACGGGATCAAATCGTTGGGGTGGCTGGTCTGTCATTATTGTTTACAAAAACGTCCTTCAATCCATGCGAAACCTCACCGTATTTGATGGTTTTGCGAACATTTCCTCGGGAAACTCTTTAAATATCCCGATCAGCGGGTTCACCACACCTCCTTCGGGTCCGGTAACCTTTGAATTAGGCGTGATCGGCTTGGATGGGGACCGCGATTCAAACGGTGACCAACTTCAATTCAATGGAGCGGGTACGTTTGTTAATATCTCTGATGCCCTGCATAATACGACCAATTTCTTCAATAGTACAATCTCTGACAACGCTGTACTTACTCCTTACCGAAATCCAAGTTACAACAATACCCTGGGGTATGATGCTGGGATTTTTTACCCAAATAACACGGCGTTAAACTATATTGGAAATAATGCTACTTCAGCTACCATTCGGGTAACCACCAGTTCTGAAAATATTCTAGCCAGAGCCTTCACCTCGGCGATTGACATTTACGAACCAGATTTACGTGCTACCGTCTATGTTCAAGATTTAAATGGTGGACAAGTAGTACCTGGAGATATCTTAGAGTACACCATGGTAGGTAAAAATATTGGAAGTGATGTTTCCTACAATACCTTCATGACCGATACGCTCGATATACGAACCACCTATGTACCGAATTCATTAAACTATCTGAATGGTCCGTTTATCGGTGCAAAAACAGACGTTTCAGGAGATGATCAAGCAGAGTATGATGCGATCAATAAGTGCATTAAAGCCAGAGTTAATGTTGGGGCAAACGCAATAGTTGGAGGAACCATGAACAATTCACCGAACGGTGCGGATTCGGCGGTTGTTAGATGGCAAGTTCAGGTGATCAATGATTGTCTTTTATTAGCGTGTGACAGTACGATCAGTAACAAGGGATATATTTTTGGTACGGGAAATGTTTCTGGGAATTCATACACGAATAATGGGGTATCTGACATCTACGATGCCAACGGTTGTCCAACATCGAACAACAATGAATTAACGATACATTCTAATTGTCCGCCACCCAATGTTACCCATAATGATCCCTTGTGTTTAGGGGATTCGTTACAGTTCAT
>JBEGMB010000260.1:0-5377 GCA_041183245.1 Bacteroidota bacterium | reverse complement strand
GGCTGTTGCTTATGCAAAATCTCTAAAGGGAAAGCCTTACGATGAGGTGTTTCTTTTGAATAACGACCGATATTATTGCAGTGAATTGTTGTATGAATCGTTTAAAGTGGCGAATCATGGAAAACCGATTTTTGAATTGGCGCCAATGACCTTTATGGACCCAGCTACCAAGGCGTATTATCCCGTATGGGTGGACTATTATCATGAATTGAATTGTCCAATTCCTGAAGGAAAACCTGGGTTGAATCCAGGATCGATTTCTAGGAGTTCTGTTCTAGAGCTTTTAGATTTTTCACTTTAAGTACGAATTTTAATAATTTATTAATAAATCAAACGAGTTTTTTATTTTTCTTTGGGTTAAACTTATTACCATGAAAAAATTCATACTTGTATTTTCTTTTTTCTTCGTACTTAACAACGGGATAATTGCTCAATGCCAGCCCCCTTCCTCGGTTGCTTCAACCCCAAACATGATTTACTATGCGGGAGGTTCTTGCATGTTCTATGATTCTTTGTGCAATTTGTTGCTTTCCGTTCCTGCAGTAGAGGCTTCCTGGTCTTGTTCTCCAGCAACGGCGAAATGGGTGGTTGTTTCACCTGCCAATGGGGGGTATTATGAATTTCCGAATTATTCCAACAACAACCCACAGATTAATTTTGATCAATACATGCGTCCCTTTTGGAGTGCTGATACCATTTATAACGAACTTATTTTCCTAAACGGGGCAGGTACTTCTGCAAAATTAATGTTCACCCCAACGCAAATTTTATCGGTAAAAAACTATAACCAAACGATTACGTACACCCAAGGTACGGATTACACCTTGAACGGTAATACGCTTACCCAATTGAATCCGGCCATGTCATCATCGGTTTCTCTGACTGTTGGCAGTGGATTGCAAAACAAGCAACATACTTCATGGATAAATGTTACATACAAACCTAGTAGAAGCGATTGGTCTATTAGTAATAATTTCACGTATCGAGGGTCGCAGCTTCCCAAAACAATGGCCAAGTTAAACAGCGGACAACCTGTGAAAATGCAAGCCATTGGCATGTCCATCACCGCCGGATTGAACGTGAGTGGTTTTGCAGGAGATCCCAACAACTTTACGCCAACGTTCCCTTATATGCACAGCTATATCGACATGCTTGGCCAACGTTTAAATCAAGTATTTCCCGGACCTATTACCATCTACAACAGCTCTTGTGGAGGCAAAATGGCGGCATGGGTTGATACGTATTGCCCGGCACTAGTAAATCCGAATAATCCTGATTTAGTATTCATTGATATGGGTATGAATGACATTTGGGGAACAAGCGCAGTGGCTTTCAAAAACAGCATTCAATCGGCCATGAATAAAATGAAACAGCATAATCCCAATGTAGAATTTGTGCTTATAGGTAATATGCTCCCGGATGTATCAGGTATGGGCGCTCCTGCGAATGGTGCGGTAGATATGTATGGATTTCGAACGCAGTATTTGAATATGGATACCGTAGGGGTGGTGTTTTTTGATATGACTTCCATTAGCGACAGCATATACGCCCGCAAAGGAGCATACCAATGCACGGCAAATTCCCTGCATCCGAACGACTATCTTGCACGTTGGTATGCCCAAGGTTTGTTTCAAATGTTCAACAACACTAACGTAAGCGGTATACCTGGTACATTGAACCTCGACGCTGTAACGTGTTTTCCGAATCCTAGCGAAGGAGTATTGATGGTTGATTTAGGTTTTTCACCAACAGCTCCCGTTGATGTAACGGTATTCAATCTATTGGGACAGGTTGTTTATGAGGGAAAACAATTCCAGCAAAAGCAGCAATTTGATTTTTCGAGGCTCCCAAAAGGAAATTATAATATGCAATTAGGTAAATCTTCCAAGAAGCAACAAGTTTCATTCATAATTAAATAGCTATGAAATTATTCACTCCGATTTTGTGTTGCTTGGTGCTTGTAACGGCAAGAGCAACCACCTATTACGTTTCTCCCAGTGGCTCGAATACCAACGGTCTCTCTCCAGCAACAGCGTGGACAAGTTTGACAAGTGTGAATAATTTTACCTTTAGTGCGGGTGATTCCATATTATTTAAAGGAAATACAACGTTCAGTGGCTATTTAGAAATCACGCAACAGGATGCGAATAATTTTAACCTCCCGTTGTATTTCGGAAGTTTCGATCAAGGGGTCGCTACGATTCTCACGCCGAATACTCTAAATTGCGGTTTTAAGGCAACCAATGTACAAGGTGTTCGACTTGAAAACCTCATTTTTCAAGGACCGGGCGCGCAAACCGCATCGAATAAAGACGGGGTCTTGTTTTATACGAATTTAGCAAGCGGATACCTAAAGAATATTCGATTGAAAAATGTCAATGTCAATGGCTTTGGTTTTTGTGGGATTCGCTTTTATTCGGAATGGTCTGCCAATGTAAACTCTGGATACAGAAATGTACTAATCGATAGCTGTGTCGTGCACGATTGCCGCGAAAATGGCATTGTGAGTATTGCTTATGATGATCAAAATTATACTACCTATCAACATTACGGGTTTCAAATAAAAAAATGTCGTGTATTTAATATCACTGGATATTCGGCGAATAACCACAAAGGAAGCGGAATTGTACTTTCACAAATTGATTCCGTGTTAATCGAACGTTGTGAGGTCTTCAATAACGGCGCGTTGAATACGGCTTGCGGTGGACCAGGAGGAATATGGGTGTATGCTGCCAATGGGGTTACCATCCAACACAACGAAAGCCACCATAATAAATCAGGATCAGGGAACGGTTGTGATGGTCTTGGCTTTGACCTAGACGGAGGAACGACCAATTCAATAGTCCAATATAATTACTCGCATGACAACGACGGTGCGGGCTATTTACTCGGTAATTTCCCTGGAGCAAGGCCATGGGGAAACAATGTGGTGAGGTATAATTACAGCGTGAACGATGCAAGAACCAACAATAGTCCAGTT
Source organism: Bacteroidota bacterium (assembly GCA_041183245.1). Lineage (GTDB taxonomy): Bacteria > Bacteroidota > Bacteroidia > Flavobacteriales_D > Crocinitomicaceae > UBA952. Next base: position 2,397 of record JBEGMB010000260.1, on the reverse strand, counting down.
ACGCTTTTTACGGCACCCGGCACCCAATGGAACGGTTTGCGGTTTCATAATAATACGGTGGTTGTGAACAATAGTCCGAATAACAACTATCCGAGTTTTTCGGCCTTTCAAATGACCGATTATGGAACACAAATGACGGGTGTAGAGTGTTATAACAATATTTTTTTAACTCAAGGACTGCCGGTGATTGACGTGCCTGCCACCTTTATAAATCAAAATCCGTCCTTTATTGGTAATTTATATTGGGCCGGAGGAGGTGCTACGACGTTTGTCTACGGAAACACCTACAATTCATTAAGCAGCTTCCGAAGTGCAGGGGTAAATTGTGAGCATATTCAAAATACGAATTACGGGTTCGAAGCAGATCCACTATTGCCCAATATTTTATCTCCGGCACCAACGCTTTATCCTCAAGTGACAGAGATGCTTTCGTCGTATGCTATTATCAATACCTCTCCAATGATGAATGCAGCGGTTAATATGTCGGCGTTATTTGGATTCGGTAATGGACCAAAAGATTATTATGGAAATATGGTGCCGAACAGCCAAGCTCCCGAAATCGGTGCAGAGGAAGGGTATTTTATCAATGTGGGATTACCGGGCTTGGCCCCAAGCGATGGGATTCGTTTGGTGCAGAATCCAGTGGTTTCAACCGTCAGGCTACACGTGGATTCCAAATGGTATGGAAGCGATTATGCGGTTTTAGATGTTTTAGGCAACGAGGTAGCAAAAGGAATGTTGCAAGGTGAGGATGAAGAAATCGATGTCTCTGAATTTTCAGATGGTATGTATTTTATTGCGGTAAAACGGCATTCTTTTGGTTTAAAGTTTATTAAGGATTGATATAACCTTCGTATAATGAGTTAGCGTCACAAGAAATCAGGTCTCTCAGGTGGCACTTTACTTTTGATTTCCTACCTTTGAGCGTATGAGACGATTGATGTTTTTGCGCGGTAAATTAAAAGGCCTGTTTTTCTTTTTTCATGGCCATCGCTTTTTTTCCGCCCACTTGTTTTCTTTTATTGGTTCAATGGCTTCCTTGTCAAAATGGATCCAGCGACATAAAGCACTGGGACATAATGATTTTTATTCCTTTAAATTCGACTACTCCCGTAGAGAACAACTTTTTGAATATGTGATCAAGCAAGAGGGCTTAGATAGCCCCATTGATTATTTAGAATTCGGAGTTTCTAAAGGGGATTCCTTCAAGTGGTGGACAGCACGAATTACTGATCCTGCTGCACGTTTTTATGGATTCGATACCTTCACCGGCCTTCCAGAGGATTGGGGACCGTTCAAAAAAGGGGATATGAGTTCAGGAGAGTCTTTGCCTGAAATTAATGACACTCGCTATCAGTTTTATCAAGGATTATTTCAGCAAACCTTATTGCCGTTTCTTGTCAATTTTGACCCTTCGAGAAAAAAAGTGATTCATATGGATGCTGATTTATATACGGCAACGTTGTATGTACTCACCTTGATCACGCCCTATTTACGTCCAGGCGATGTAATCTTTTTTGATGAATTTAATGTTCCTCAGCATGAGTATAAAGCGTTTACCGAATGGGCGAGTGCCTTTTACATCAACTATGAAGTGTTGGGTGCCGTGAATAACTATTATCAAATCGCCGTAAAAATTAAATAATGAGAAAATTAATAGCCCTATTGGTATTAGGAGCAATACTGGTTGCATGTGAACAGAAAATGGATGCTTGTGAGTGTGGTAAGAAGATGATTGATAAAGATTCCAAAGAAGCGATGGATTGTAATGATTATTGGCGTTCTCTTGATTTGAAAGAACAAGAAGTGTTCATGGAAAAGGCCATGAAATGCTATGCCAACGAAAGTCTTGGAACCGACCTAAAATAAAAAAGTCTCCCGAAGGAGACTTTTAACAAACAACAACAACTAAACATTCCTTCCAATGTTAACGAAGGAATACCTCTCTACCGCACGGCAGTTGTTCGTCCGCGGAAGAAATATCATTCCTCCGCATGAGTGGCTTGAGTTTAAGGGCTTCCTGCTGGGCAAGTTCCCGCACACTCATTGATTGCTTTAACACAATCGATTTTTTATTTTTTGATTTAATTCGCCGAGGATCTAGGTAAATGATATCACCTTCAATCAGCATATCCTTTTCTTTAAACGACTCGTTATAATGATGCAACTGAGAGAGCTTAATCCCAGTTTGCTTCGAGATTTTATAATAAGAATCTGTTTTGCTAGCAATCACGTAACGCACGTTATTTTCATGAATCAGTATTCGAATACTCTCTTGCTTAATTGCCTTAGCGGGTTGGATCGGTTCTGCGAGGATCCTTCCAGTGTTCAGTGCAATAAGGGTGAGTAATGCGATGCGTTTCATATGGTCCTCTAACGAATTGTCTGTTTCAAGGT
>JBEGMB010000259.1:0-3536 GCA_041183245.1 Bacteroidota bacterium | reverse complement strand
GGTAAGAAGTGATTTCACAGGTAATAGTTTTAGGAAAGATACAAATTGAAATTGGATACGCTTTATTTCTTTAGTTGAATTATCTGATAATCCATTCCATCATAAATTATCTTTCCACAATCGGGAAGACTGGGCAAGGTACGTTTATTGATCACGAGGTATGAACAGCCTTTACCGGTTAATTCATTCAACATCACTTTTTGACGTAATGATTGATCTGAAATATTCCACCCTTTTCTACCCAAAAGATACAATTCTTGGGGGTTACTATTTCCATTGATTGCAACTAAGGCTTGCTTTGGGATGTAACGCTCCCCAAGTTGTCCTAACTCCAATTTATACGCTTCAGAACTATTCAATCTAAAATCATATAGTTGATTACCGATGGCTTCTATGGAAATACAGAGCATCAATACCCAAGCATATTTCCCTAAGGTTGACAAAGCATATGCACCTAATATAGCGAGCAACGGAACAGCGGGTAAGATATAATATTCATGCGTCAAAAAGATAACCCCTGATTTTAGGGCATACCCTGTAAAAAGTAATAGAAACAAGGGTAAACTTAATTTCCACGCCCAAGAAACTCCCTGTTTTACTATTCGAATTATCCCATACAGGCACAATGCAAAGGCTAAATAACTGACGAAGGGATGAAAAACAAGCTGTTGAAGGAGTAAAAAAGGCGACTCCAGAAAGGCCGTTCCTCCGGCCATCAACCCACCACCGAGGTTATACCAAGACCCAAAATGTTCGGCCAAATAGGGATTCCATATAAAATACCAAATACATGCAGGAATCAAACTAAGGAATGGAATCAAAAACACCACGGGCTTTTTAGGTTCATTCGATGTTTTTACGTAGGCAAAAACTACAAAAGAAAGCAAGGGAAGCACGGATATTTTCAGCAATAAACCCAAGCTTAGCATCATAAAAGACAAAACCACATCCTTCCATCTTCCAAACCGTAAGGCTTCAAAAAAATAGTAGATTCCAATCAGATACACGGCTAGGGCTTCAGTATCTGGCATTACTTTACGGCTGTACATGAAAAAACATGAAACCATAAGAAGCAAAGTCGAATAAAACGCTATTTTCTCAGTGGCGAACCGACGCAGCAGGGCATAAAAGTATACCAAACCCAAGGTCGAAATTAGTACGTTGAGTAGTCGTCCAATACCGGCATGAAAGCCAAATAAGACCCCTAGCTTTCCTTGGATGTAATACATCAATGGGAATTCCATACCAATAATTCCTGTTCCCCCGCTGGTTTCATCGACCATGGGATACCAAAAAGATGTATTTCCCTCGAAATAATTTCGAGCAACCATTAAGCCCGTGGCTTGCCGCCAGCTATGCGCGGCCTCAATCGGCGGATTCCAGATTCCGATAAGGTGCACCAAAAAAAACAAGGCGATCCAAAAGAATATGCTGCTTGTGAGCTTAGCCAACCACGGTTTGTTCAAGGTATGCTTTAAAATGGGTGAGAATTGCTTGCCAACCTTGCTGCTGAAGGGCTTCCGGATTTTCCGTTTCGGGCTCAAAATCCCAAAGAATATGGGTTCCCTCAGCTGTTGGTGTTAGATTCAACTCAACGCGTCGACCATCTTCCAAGATGTAATGCAAATGTTTGTCCTTCTCAACGGCTGTGAACGTACCATTAAAATCAAAACCAAAGGACTGATCCTTAGCTTCCATGCGAATGCTGAAGTTTCCCCCTACCCTACAGTCTAGTTCTGCTCGGGGACAACACCAATCGGCAGAAGCAAAATACCAGTTTACAATGTGAGAGGGATTCACCCACCCATCAAAAACTACAGATAAAGGGGCGATTATATTAATTTCTGTGGAAATCATTGATTGTTCTCAATTACGTAGGTTAAAATTTTCTCCATTAAATGGGCCCGATCTTTACCCGTGACATTGTGCTTATGCATTGGATAGGGAAAGAAGTCCATCTGTTTACCATCCTCAACAAATTTCTTAATTAGAGAATAATTATGCTGCATTACTACCACGTCATCAACCGTACCATGAATCAAGAGTAATTTTCCTGATAGATTCTTCGTATGGTTTGTCAGTGCATTTGCCTCATATCCTTCCTTATTTTCTTCAGGACGATCCATATAGCGTTCCCCATACATCACCTCATAAAATTTCCAATCGGTAACTGGTCCGCCAGCTACTCCTACATTGAATACCCCGGCATGACGTAACATTAAGGAGGTGGTCATGAACCCTCCAAAGGACCAACCATGAACCGCTAGTCGTTGTGAGTCAACGAATGGTAATGATTTCAAAAATTCAACGCCTGATAATTGATCCTCCATCTCTACCGTTCCTAATTGGCGATGAATTTGAGATTCAAAGGCGAATCCACGTTCAGCAGAACCACGGTTATCTAAGGTAAATACAATATATCCTTGCTCAGCAAGCCAATTCATCCAAAGGTTTGCACCCGCATTAAAACTATTGGTTACCATTTGTGCGTGCGGTCCACCATAGACATAAACTAATACGGGATACTTATTTTTTGGGTCGAAATTTGAAGGTTTCACCATGCGGTAGTATAAATCTGAACCGTCTTTACCTTTTATCGAATTGATTTCACTCACCCCCAGGGCATACTCATCCATGGGATTAGTAGATTCCTTTAGCAACTTCGCCATCTTACCGTTCGTGGTATAAATCATTTCATGATTTGGCATACTAAGGCTTGAATAGCCATCATAAAAATATAGCCCATCATCCGAAAGATCGAATCGATGTACGCCTTCATTTTTTGAAACTACTTTCGTGTTACCATTTAAATCCGTTGCGTAAACCATCGTATTGCAGGGATTTTCACCGGTGGCGGCATAATAAATCATTTTTTTAGATGCGTCCACTTCGAGGATATCCTTGACAACAAATTGATGGTTCGTTAGTTGTTTAATTCCAATCGGTAGGACTTCCATTTTTTTACCTTCAAACATTACTTCTTTTCCCAATTGATCAAAATCAACCAAGTACATGTTCATAAACCCATCTTTTTCCGACATCCAAATAAAGTCATTTCCTTCGCCAATAAAATATGCCGGGTGTTCGGGTTCTACCCATTTTTGATTTTTTTCATGCCAAAGCGTTTTTATTTTCTTACCCGTTTTAACATCGAACACATTCAACCAAAGTTCATTTTGTCCGCGATTAACCTCAGCGATGATACAAAACTTTTCATCCGGAGTAAATGTGAAGTTTGTTAAGTAATCATCTGCATTTCCACTTGGTTTGATAAATACCGTTTTCTTATTTTTGCAATTATAGATACCAACACGCGGTTTCTCTGATTTTTGTCCCGCCATGGGGTATTTTATAGACACTAAGGAACCTGGGGTGGTATTGATGTCTAATAAGGGATAGTCTGCAACTTCACTTTCATCTTTTTGATAAAAGGCCAAATAATTCGCGTTTTCCGACCAAAACAAGCCTTTTTCTATGCCAAATTCGTTGCGCGCAATGGATTGACCAGAAACAATGTTTTTATTGGTATTTTTTGT
>JBEGMB010000258.1:0-12660 GCA_041183245.1 Bacteroidota bacterium | reverse complement strand
CTTATATCTATTATATTCATTAATAAATCTGCAGCCTGGGGCTTGTTGTCCATCCCAATGGCTTTATTTATTTCGGTATTGGAGATTTTGGTAGCATTTTTACAAGCGTATTTGTTTGCATCGTTATCGGCCTTGTTTATAGGAGCAGCGGTTGAAGAGGATCATCATTAGTTTAGTAACCTTTTAATTTATATACAATGGCAGTAGGAGTATTTGGTAGTGTAGCAGCAATTGGCGCGGGATTAGCCGTGTTAGGTGCTGGAATAGGAATTGGCCGTATCGGCGGTTCTGCGGTAGAAGGGATTGCACGCAATCCTGAAGCTTCTGGAAAAATTCAAACCGCGATGCTTATCGCAGCAGCCTTGATCGAAGGAATTGCGCTTTTCGGAGTGGTTGTTGGTTTTCTCGGGACAAAGGCCTAGTCGTTTCATTAATAATTATCCCCGCGGTTGGCGGGGATAATTATTTTAAGTTTAATAAGGTAAAAAAGAAAATACAATGGATTTAGTATCACCTAGCTACGGATTATTATTTTGGACAGGAATTACCTTCTGTTTGCTATTATTAATTCTAGCTAAATTCGTTTGGAAACCTGTATTAAGTGCAGTTAATGCGCGTAGTCAAAAGATTGATGAGGCCTTATTAGAGGCAGAAAAGGCAAGACAAGAAATGAAGAGTCTTCATGCTGAAAATGAGCGAATCTTGAAAGAAGCAAGAGCTGAACGCGATGCAATTCTTAAAGAAGCAAAAGAGGCAGGGGCAAAAATGATTGAAGAGGCGCGCGATAAGTCTAAAGTAGAAGGAGCTAAATTAATCGAAGCAGCAAAAGCGGCTATTGGAAGTGAACGTAACGCTGCAATTGCGGATATGAAAGCACAAATTGCTTCTTTTTCAGTTGACATCGCAGAGGCTATCGTTAAAGAGTCATTGGCTTCTGATGAAAAGCAAAAAGCACTGGTTGGTAAAATGGTAGAAGATATCAAATTGAATTAATCATGGCATCAACAAAATCAGCTGCACGATACGCGAAAGCTTTATTGGACCTTACCCTTGAAAAAGGTTGGGTTGAGGTCGTGGAAAAAGATTTAATTCGTTTTGTACAGGTAGTAAAGGAGTCAAATGATTTTAGAATTTTTCTTAATTCTCCCGTTGTTCGTGATGATAAGAAAATTGCTGTTTATCAGCAGGTATTTGAAGGGTTTAACCCGCTTACCATGCAATTCTTTGCACTGGTTACAAAGAATGGAAGAGAACAATTGCTGCCGGAAATTGCCGCACAATTTGAACGTCAACTGAAGAAAAATCGCGGCATTGTGTCGGGGTCTATTGTTAGTGCTACCCCATTAACAGAAAAAACAAAACAAGAAATTTTGGATCGGATTGCTCCGGCATTTGAAGGGTCCTTACAGCTATCCGAATCCGTTGACTCCTCCTTGTTAGGTGGTTTCGTCATTCGAATAGAAGATAAACAGATCGATGCATCTGTTGCAAATAAATTAAAAGAGTTAAGGCAAGAATTAGTAAAATAAAGAACATTTAATTAATCAAAATGGCAGATTTAAAACCAGCAGAAATTTCGGCAATTTTAAGAGAACAATTGTCAGGTGTAAAAACTGAAGCTGAATTGCAAGAAGTAGGTACGGTATTACAAGTAGGAGACGGTATTGCACGAATTTTTGGACTCAATGGCGTTCAGTACGGGGAATTAATTGAATTCGACGGGGGAATGCGAGGAATTGCATTAAACTTAGAGGAAGATAACGTCGGAGCGGTATTATTAGGACGTTCGTCAGCAGTAAAAGAAGGCGATACGGTAAAACGTCTTGGACGAATTGCTTCAGTTCAAGTTGGTGATGGAATGGTTGGAAGGGTTGTTGATACCTTAGGAAATCCAATCGATGGAAAAGGACCAATTGCAGGTGAATTGTTTGAAATGCCAATCGAGCGTAAAGCTCCGGGAGTAATCTTCCGTCAGCCAGTAAACGAACCGTTACAAACAGGAATTAAAGCAATCGATGCCATGATTCCAATCGGACGAGGACAACGGGAGTTAATTATTGGTGACCGTCAAACGGGTAAAACTACCGTAGCGATTGACACCATCATTAATCAAAGAGAGTTTTACGACCGAGGTGAGCCTGTATTCTGTATCTACGTTGCCATAGGTCAAAAAGGCTCTACAGTAGCTGGAATTGTTAAGAAATTAGAAGATGCAGGTGCAATGGCCTATACGGTTGTTGTAGCTGCAAATGCATCTGATCCTGCGCCAATGCAGTTTTATGCGCCAATGACAGGAGCTGCAATCGGTGAATATTTTAGAGATTTAGGTAAGCCAGCCTTGATTGTTTATGATGATTTGTCTAAACAAGCGGTTGCTTATCGTGAAGTATCCCTTCTTCTTCGTCGTCCTCCAGGTCGTGAAGCATACCCAGGGGATGTATTCTACTTACACTCAAGACTTTTAGAGCGTGCAGCAAAAGTTATTAAAGACGATACCATTGCCGCTCAAATGAACGATCTTCCCGAATCTTTGAAAGGAAAAGTAAAAGGAGGAGGTTCATTAACCGCATTACCAATCATTGAAACGCAAGCGGGTGACGTTTCGGCTTATATCCCAACCAATGTAATCTCCATTACAGACGGACAGATTTTCTTGGAATCCGATTTGTTTAATGCCGGGGTTCGTCCAGCGATTAACGTGGGTATTTCTGTATCACGGGTTGGAGGTTCTGCTCAAATCAAATCCATGAAAAAAGTGGCGGGTACCTTGAAATTGGACCAAGCGCAATACCGTGAGTTGGAGGCGTTTTCTAAGTTCGGTTCAGATCTAGATGCAGCAACTAAAGCCGTACTAGACAAAGGAGCAAGAAACGTAGAGATTTTGAAACAACGCGAAGGAGATCCGTTCCCAGTAGAAAAACAAATTGCTATTATTTACATTGGAACCAAAGGATTAATGCAAAATGTTCCTATAGCTAAAGTTAAAGAGTTCGAAATCGATTTCTTAACCTTCGTTGAAAGTCATCATCCGGAGGTATTAGCAGCGCTTAAGGCGGGTCAATTCAACGATGAATTAACCGACGTTTTAACTAAATGTGCCAAAGACATCGCAGGAAAATACTAATCATCAGTTTTAATTGACATGGCAAACCTAAAGGAAATACGTAATCGAATAAGCTCCGTATCGTCAACCATGCAGATTACTTCTGCTATGAAGATGGTTTCTGCAGCGAAATTGAAGCGTGCTCAAGATGCCATTACACGATTACGTCCTTATGCATCTAAATTGCGATATATCCTTGAGAATGTAAGCAGCTCCTTGGATTTATCTGAAAACATGTATGCTGAGAATCGTGGACAAGAGCGGGTATTAATTGTTGCAATTACATCCAATCGAGGCCTTTGTGGAGGATTTAATAGCAACATTATTAAGCGTGTAAATTCCTTAATCAAGAATGAGTTTGCGCAAAGCACTGTATCTGTAGTGTGTTTAGGGAAGAAAATTAAAGATGTAGTTAAGAAAACAGATGCATATTTTGTAAATGATACGCTTGCTCCCCTAGAAGATATCATGGCGAATCCAGCCTTTGATCGTACCGCTCAAATCGGAGAAGAATTAATGAGACTGTTTCGTTCAAAAGAGTTGGATAAAATTGTATTGGTTTATAATCGATTCTTAAACGCCGCAAATCAGTCAATTGAAGTGGAAGATTTTCTACCAATTGTACCAGGAGTTGGTATGGAATCTGGACCTAGTGATTACATTTTTGAGCCGAATAAGGAAGATATAGTTTCAGAATTGATTCCGAAGTCCTTAAAGACTCAACTTTTTAAAGCCTTATTAGACTCTGTTGCTGCAGAACACGGCGCACGAATGACTGCAATGCATAAAGCCACAGATAATGCCTCAGATTTGAAGCGTTCGCTTACCTTGAGTTACAATAAGGCTCGACAAGCAGCAATTACCAATGAGATTTTAGAAATTGTTGGTGGTGCTGAAGCATTGAATGCGTAACTTTACTCAAAAGGCCTAGCCCATGAGTGATACCATTAAAGTTCTTATTGTTGATGACCACAAGCTTATCAGTGAAGCGTGGTCAAGCTTGTTAAAAGATGCGCCACAGATTGTGGTTTGCGGTACAGCAGATTCTGAAGAAACGGCGTTTGACCAAGCATTTATTCATAAACCAGACATCGTCTTAATGGACATCAATTTGGGAAGTGGATCGGGCTTAACCGCTGCCTCTAGGATTTTAGACTCTATTCCCAAGACACGTGTGATTGGCTTATCACTTCACGACGACATTACCTATGTAAAAAAGTTTCTTTCCTTAGGAGCGAAAGGTTATTTAACTAAAAACACCAATAAAAGTGAGTTGATCAATGCGATTCATTCCGTATCGAGAGGGGAATTGTTCATTGCAGCAGAGATCAAAGACCGCTATTTTGCTTCGCTTTTAAACGTAGATGAGAGTGAGAAGAAAGAATTAACGATGAAAGAGATTGAAATCGTTAAACTCATCGCCCAGGGACTAACCTCCAAAGAAATTGGCGATAAATTGTTTGTTTCGCATCGAACCATCGAAACGCACCGACATAATATTTTAAAGAAATTGGATTTACCTAATGCAGCACAATTGAGCAGTTGGGCAAAAGATAAAGGCTACGTATAAGCTTATCCAATCGTAGGGCCACCTTCGAACCCACGTTCACTCACCAAGGCACTCAAGTTGCCTTCGCTATCTTCAGCCATGAGAAGCATCCCCATGGATTCTACACCGCGAATTTTTCGAGGGGCTAAGTTCATTAATACTACTACAGATTTCCCGGTAATCTCATCCGGCGTATAATGTTGTGCAATTCCTGAAACAATGGTTCGCTCATCGATCCCAGTATCTACCGTCAATACGAGTAGTTTATCGGCATTTTCCATTTTACGAGCGCTTAGCACTTTGCCTAAGCGGATATCCATTTTTGTAAAATCATCAAATTGTATCAATTCTTTCATGGCGGGGTACGGGCTACTGGGGGTGGTTGTTTGTGTTAATTTAGCTTTTTCTTCCGTTACTAATTCATCGCTGATTTTCTCAAATAAGATTTCCGCAGGATTTAGTGTATGTCCTGCAGGGATAAACGGTAGCTTTGTTGTCCATTCATCCGCAGTTACGTTGAGCATCTGATAAATCTTGTGTGAAGTCTGTGGCAGAAAAACTTGAGCCATTCGTGCCAGTTCCCTGGTGATTTGCAGTGAGGTATTCAGAATGGTAGGAACGCGATCAGGGGCTGTTTTTACTTTTTTCCAAGGTTCTTCATCTGCAAGGTATTTGTTCCCAAGGCGTGCAATGTTCATCATTTCCTGTTGCGCCTCCCGGATTTTGTACCCATACATTAACGTTGAAATACGTTCTTCAAAAGCGTGTAATTTTTCAAATAATGCGTGCTCAACTGACGTTAATTCGCCGGCTTCAGGTACGCTACCATCGTAATATTTATGCGTAAGAACTATTGTTCGATTGACAAAGTTTCCAAGAATATCTGCCAATTCAGAATTCACCCGAACTTGATAATCCGCCCATGTGAACTCGGAATCTTTGTTCTCTGGAGCGATCGAGGTGAGCACATACTTTAATTCGTCAATTTTATTGGGATAGGTATCCAAGTATTCATGCAACCATACCGCCCAATTGCGCGAAGTAGAGAATTTATCTCCCTCCAGGTTAAGGAATTCGTAAGCCGGTACGTTATCAGGAAGGATTAATTCGCCATGCGCTTTGAGCAAAATTGGAAAAATTATCGCGTGAAACACAATGTTATCTTTTCCAATGAAGTGAACTAATTTTCGGCCTTCAGCCTCAGTTTTTCCCCAGTAGGTTCTCCAATCTTTTCCGTGTTGATCAGCCCATGCTTGCGTTGCCGAAATGTATCCAATGGGAGCATCTAACCAAACGTAAAGCACTTTGCCTTCAGCGTTCGGTAAGGGTACTGGTACGCCCCAATCTAAATCACGGGTCATGGCCCGTGGTTTCAATCCGGCATTAATCCACGACATGCACTGACCGATAACCTGGTTTTTCCAAGATGAAGGATTATGTTGCTGCACACCATTTAATTTCCCTTGCTGTATCCATTGCGTTAACCATTCCTCATGGTTGTTCATCGGTAAATACCAATGAGACGTTTCTTTTAAAATGGGAGCGGAACCAGAAAGCGTAGAAATCGGATTGATGAGGTCGGTTGGGCTTAAATCAGAACCACATTTTTCGCATTGGTCGCCGTAGGCGGCAGGGTGCTGGCATTTCGGACAGGTTCCAGTAATGTATCGATCGGCAAGAAATTGATGAAAAGATTCATCATAATACTGCATGGAAGTTTCCTGAGTAAAGGCGTTTTTTTCGTGTAATGTTTTGAAAAAATCAGAGGAGACCTTGTGGTGAAGTGGACTGCTTGTGCGGTGATAAATATCAAAGGAAATCTCAAAGCGCTGAAATGCATCTTGAATTTGGTGATGGTATTTATCGACGATTTCTTGAGGGCTTATGCCTTCTTTTTTTGCTCGAAGGGTAATGGCTGCACCGTGTTCATCGCTTCCGCAAATGAATAACACATCGTCTTTTTTTAAACGCAAAAAGCGCACAAAAAGATCTGCAGGTAAATATACCCCAGCCACGTGTCCTAAATGAAGGGGTCCGTTGGCATAGGGAAGTGCAGCGGTAACGGTGAAAGCCTGTTTCTTCATACTGCAAAGATACCCAAAGGAGGACATAAAAAAAGGGGCCGAAGCCCCTTTCCCATAAAAACTATAGTTGATTATTTCTTAACTACGTTAAATTGTGCAGTTTTTCCGTTTTCAAGCGTAACGTTGAAAATGTACATTCCGTTTGTTAGTCCTTCCAATGAATAGTTAGAAGTACCATTCACTAAATTGATTGCACGAGTCGAAACGATTTTACCTGCAATATCAGTCACAACTACTTGAGCAGCACCTTCACCGTCGATGGTTAAATCGATGTTGTTTGCAGTTGGATTTGGATAAGCCATACCATTTACTGTTGACGCTTCATCTAATCCAATGCTATTTGCATCAATAACGCGTAGAACAAGGGCGTTCGGAACATCAGCGCCAAATCCAGCAGCATAATATGTACCATCGCTTTCAATTGGCGACATTGGTTGTGCATAGTAATTGTAGTTCCATGTGTGGTCTCTTGAACTTTCAAATCCTAAATAAACATCAAGATTTACGGTTTGTGCACAAGCTAAGTAACGTACATTATCTTCTAAGACAACAGCTTGGTCAAATGCGCCATACACTAAAGACCCTTGAAGATCACTTGGAAAGTAGTAGTAACCACCTGCAACTTGAGTAAGGGTGTTGAATCCAAAGTTTGCATCGTTTAAGTCCACAAAGTTGTCTTCCCATTTGTACAAGGTAAGGGCAATTTCTTCACCGTCTAAGGTTACACCCGATGCAGCCAAAGTTGTTGCTGAGAAATGAAGCCCCGTAGCAGCGATTCGACTTGCGTTGGCATCCTTTAACACGGTACAAATTGAATACGTTGCATTATTTGTACTTGGTCGGTAATGCGCAGAAGGTACTGCATTTCCAGTAGCAACATCAATGTTAGCAAATGTGTATAATGAATCCTGAATTACGAAATCAAAACTCGCTGTATTATCAGATGGATCATCATCTGGGGTTCCGTTATCTAGTGCGATCGTATAGGTTAAGGTATAGCGACCCATTGGGTAAGATGCTAAAGAGAATTGAGGCAATGCATTCGCTTGTGATGGTTCTACATCTACACTATCCGCCGCATTGATATTCAATCCGTTTACTGTGTTGTTATAAACAACGTTTCCACTTGGATCTGTTACCGTTGCGTTTAACGATACATTCGCTTGCGCTTGGTTACCAAAATTGTAAATACGTGTTCCTAAGTCAAAGTTGAATTCTGAACCATTCTGAGCCAAGAACGATACCACACCACCTTGTTTTGGGATAAGGGTAGAGGATACAGTCATTCCTGCGTCGTTTGGATTTAGACCAATTTTGTTTCCAAGAAACATTACTACTGGTCCGTTAGCCATTTCTTGGATGATGTTCATTCCGTCTGTAAAGTCAAGCATTACTACAGGGATGGTAACATTTGCTCCGGCAGCACCAGGCCCCATGTTAATCCATTCTCCCGGATTACGGTTGACTACGATAACACCTACGGCACCTGCATTTTGCGCATTAATCGCTTTAGTTCCAAATTCACAGGTATTTCTGAAAACTACCGCAATTTTACCAGTAAGGTCATTAATAAGTGGATTACATCCTTCTTGTGAAATGGGATTCCCTTGAGGATTGGTTCCTGGTGTACCATCTTCAACTAACATTAGGGTATCTTCAACCCAGGTGTTAGGGATTAAAAAATCTGGAGTGCCCCAGCCCCCAGCAGGATCTGCCCAAGTAAAGGTATAATTCCCAGTAATTGCTGCTGGAGAAATTCCCTTACAAATTACTTGAGAAGACGCATAAGCAACGAAAAAGAGCGCGCTTACGGAAAGTAATAGTTTTTTCATAGGTATAACAATTTAAAATTTACGTCGTGAATGTAGTAAATATTCCGAATGTAAACAAACTGTTAAGTTGAAAAAACCTACTTAACGAAGTAAATAATTGAATATATAAGTGCGGCTAATGCACCGCTTACAGGAATCGTTAAAATCCACGCCCATAACAGGTTAATCGTAACACCCCAACGAACGGCACTTAAGCGACGCGTTGCTCCAACACCAATAATAGATCCAGTGATCGTATGTGTTGTAGAAACAGGGATACCGAAGTTAGAAACAGTAAAGAGTGTTAAGGCTCCAGCGGTTTCAGCACAAACACCTTCTAATGGCGTAACTTTGGTGATTCTAGACCCCATTGTTTTTACAATTTTCCAACCGCCCATCAAGGTGCCTAACCCAATCATCAGATAACATCCGAAAGCAATCCAAAACGGCATGGTGTCCGAATGAACTTTGGTTTTAATTTTATACCCGCTCTTTAGTTCTCCATTTGGTTTTACAACACTGCTAAACAAACCTGCATGCGCATAGTTTAGATTAAGTGTCTTATCATTAAAAATGGTTTCTTTCGTTTTGGCGTCGCAAAGCGATTTTCCGTTTAGATAAACCTCCAGTTTTGTGAGTGAGGTATCAATGGCTTTAAAGGTTGGTAGTCCTTTCATTCCCTCAGCAACTAACTTCCCTTTTTTATCATACAAAACCGTGCCTTGTGCATCAACAATTTCTTTATGATTAAGGTAATACAAGTTGGAATCGATCACCGCATATTCCGGTTTAAATTTTTCTAATTTTCCTTCTTCGTTGTGGTATTCTACTTGCACCAATTCTGTGATTGCGAATTGTTTGCCTATTAAATCTTCCTTACCTTCTTTACGGGCCATGTTTCCATAAACCAATAAGGCCGCACAAATAATTCCCATTACTTTTTGAGAATCTGCGCCACCGTGACCAAGTGAGAATGCTGCAGAGGATAAAAGTTGAAGTTTTTTATGCATTCCCGCTTCACGCAGTGCAGAAGGTCTGTTTCTAAAAACAATATACTGGTAGGTGTATACCAGAATGAACACGAGTATCATCCCCGCAACGATATACAACATGATGGGTTTCACATCTAAATACTCGATCATGTACAACATGGCAAATACCGTGATCGCGGTTAAACTAAGTATCACAAGCATTTTATACCAAAAATTACGTGCGATGGTAACAACCGTAATGAGGTATGAAATGATTCCACCAATAATTGGCGCAAGAAAAATAAAAAATACAACGGTTAATATTTCTTTACCCGCAATCACACCAAACCCTTCCCAAAGTGATCCTTTGGCAATGGCAACGTGGGTAACCGCTGCTCCTGCAAATCCCCCAATCAGAGTGTGCGAAGAAGAGGACGGAATTCCAAGCCACCAAGTAAGTAAGTTCCATGCGGTAGCGGCCAATAAACCGGCAAGGATTACCCACAAATCAATTGCGGTATTATCTACAGTTTTGGCTACAGTATTACCAACGCTCATGTCAAACACCCAAAACGCTAGCACGTTAAAGAATGCAGCCCATATTACGGCCTGAAAAGGGGTTAACACTTTTGTGGAAACTACGGTAGCAATGGAATTTGCTGCATCGTGAAACCCATTGACGAGGTCAAATAATAACGCAATGCCAATATCGACTAGAAGAAGTGTAAACATGAGAAAGGCTTATTTTATAAAAAAAATTAGGCGAATTTTACTACAATGGATTCAATGACATTCCCGGCATCTTCACATTTATCCGTTGCCGTTTCCAAGACCATATATAATTCGCGACGCTTAATTAATTCTTTGGCGTCCACATCGGATTCAAATAAACGCTCAATGCTCATATCAAAAATGTTGTCGGCGTTATTTTCTACACTATTAATTTTAATAACGCATTCAATAATTTTTTGCGTGTTCTTTAAGTTACGAAGTTCCATCACGGCCTGTTTCAACGCAATAACTGCTTCTCGAATTGCTTCTGCACTTTTTTGAATCCCTTGATCTTGTAGCGGATCAATTTTGTAGAAGTTTATTTTTTTACCCGCAGCAAAAATATAGTCTGCTACATCATCCAAAGCACTAGCGAGGCTGTGAATATCTTCGCGGTCAAATGGGGTAATAAAGTTTCGTCCCAGTTCCACAAAAATAGTGTGTGTAATGTCATCGTTTTGATGTTCAATGTCATGCATTTCTTTAATCAAAACTTCTCTTTTGTTGTAATCTGGTTCATGAACAACTTGAACTAATTTCTCTGAAATTAACTGAAGGTTGTCGCTTGCCTTTTCAAACAACTCATAAAACACTTTATCCTTCGGTAAGAAATAACTTAAAAAACCTGCCATAATTCATTTTTTTTGTCAAATGTATTAAGCTCTGCTCAAAATAAATCTGTTAGGCATCAATGTTAACTTAATGGTAACATACTAGAAAGGCAGTTTTCTTGTTGAATTCAATGAAAAATAAGCTCAATTTATTTGATAGGCGCTTCTATGTAAACCCCATAATGTTAAGTTAATGTTAACAGTATTAAGATTGAGTTAAAGATATGATAAGAGAAAATTAAATTAATGTTAAGCATGTAGCTTTGCCGAAAAAACATCAAAATGAAAGTATTATATTTTATGATTTTCTTGCTTTTAGCAATCAGGGTTACAGCCCAAACAACCAAAGACTCAATCCAAAAATCAGAAAAGTGGTATGATAAAATTCAGATTCGCGGGTACGCTCAAGTTAGATACAACGGCTTACTTCAGACAAATGAAGACCTAGAATGTGAACAATGTGATAAAAGTTGGGGAGGGGATAACGATTTTTTTATCCGTCGGATGCGACTAATTTTTTATGGTCAGCTTTCTTCTAGGGTTTATTTTTATGTTCAGCCAGATTTTGCGAGTTCATCAAGTACAACAGCACTACATTTCGGTCAATTGCGTGATGCGTATTTTGACGTGGGTATTGACGAAAAAAGTCAATTTCGTTTTCGCATAGGGCAATCAAAAGTTCCATATGGGTTTGAGAATATGCAGTCTTCTCAAAATCGATTACCTCTTGATCGAGCGGATGCATTAAATTCAGCGGTATCCAATGAACGGGATTTGGGGTTGTTTTTTTATTGGGCACCTGCCAATAAACGAAAGTTATTCTCAAGTCTTGTTAGTTCGGGCTTGAAGGGATCAGGAGATTATGGTGTTTTTGGTATTGGGGTTTATAATGGACAAACCGCAAACCGCCCGGAATTAAATGCGAACAAACATATAGTTACACGAGTTAGCTATCCATTCGAAGTTAAGAAACAAATTCTTGAATTAGGAGTGCAGGCGTATACCGGTAAAGTTACCTTAGCCTCTACCTCTTCAGGTGTGAATTATGCTGAAGATAAACTGTATGACGATCAACGCGTGGCGGGTACCTTTGTTCTATATCCAAAACCGTTTGGTATTTTGGCAGAGTATACTGTAGGACGAGGACCCCAATTCGATAAAACCCTGGATTCTATTACCACCCAACGCTTACATGGTGGATATGTGACGGCTTCGTATAAATTGGATTTTAAAAATAATACGCTAATTCCTTTTGTACGGTACCAAGTATATCATGGTGGAAAGAAACATGAATTGGATGCGCGTAGTTATGATGTACAGGATTTAGAAATTGGTGCAGAATGGCAAATGACAAAGTATTTTGAATTGGTGGTGATGTATACCATGTCCTCTAGACGATTCGAAGATTTTGTGAACCAGGATAATTACCAACGAGGAAATTTACTTCGAATTCAAGCACAAGTCAACTTTTAAGTTAGATTGGTATAAAAGCAAAAAAGGGGCCTTGGCCCCTTTTCTAATTAGACGATTTTTTTACTTCGCTGCCTCAAATTTCGCTGCAACCAATTCCCAATTAATTACATTGAAAAATGCTTCGATATAATCTGGGCGTCTGTTTTGATAATGCAAATAGTAGGCATGTTCCCAAACATCTAAGGCAAGAATTGGCGTGCCTTGACATCCTTCACCCATCAAGGGATTGTCTTGATTTGGGGTTGAACATACTTCGAGCTTTCCGTTGCTTACGCACAACCATGCCC
>JBEGMB010000257.1:0-3179 GCA_041183245.1 Bacteroidota bacterium | reverse complement strand
AAAGACCTATTAACCGAAAAGAAACCTTTTGCGGTATGTCAGCACTTTGTAGGTGCAAAATTCGACGATGAACGTGACAAGGTGTTTGAAAGCATTTGGTACTGCGATAAACGTGGACTATTGACACGGGAACTATGCCACAAAGAAGTGCAACTACTATTTGCAAACTTAGACAAGTTCAGAAAAGTAATTGAGGGCAAAGATGGCACGGTTTACGAACACCAATACTTTGAAGCGTACTATCGAGCAAAATCACTAAATTCGCAAATAAAAAGATATGACAATTAAAGAAATAGCGGAAAGCTACATCGGGCAAAAAGAGAAACGCGGGAACATGGGGTTCATTGATGAATCATTCGACAAGAAAATGCGCGGTGTTGGGTTTTACGATGGTGCGCCTTGGTGTGGATTCTTCGCAATGCTTGTTTGGAAGGAGGCGGGGCAGGACATTAGCCTGTTAAGTGCATCATCTCGACGGATCATCGAGAAAGCAACGAAAGCACGTAATTGGCATAGTGAGCCAAAGGAGGGCGCGGTAGTTGTTTGGGCTACCTTCAAAGGCGGTAAACGACAAACCACAGGACACATCGGAGTTGTTACAAAAGTTGATGGCATGACCTACACAACCGTTGAGGGAAATACAACCGAGAAAGGCGGTCGCGATGGTGTGATAGTCGCACAACGTCACAGGGTGCTTTCTAAAGAGGCTTGGAAAACTGCGAACGGACTACGCCTTATGGGCTTTTGTTACCCAGAACAATAGGATTTTAACCACTACTACGAATAGGAAGTTTAACCGCTTCCTATTTTTTTTTACTTTTTTTTTGGTGAATTGTTGCATGTAACAAAAATATAACTACATTTGTTGAAACGAAAACACAAAACGACATGAAAAAAACTATCGAAACAGGCTTGCAAGGATTGGCTAATACACTAGACAAAGGCATCCAAAAAATGAACGCGCTTGTATCTTACGAAAGCGTTATCAATGAAATCTACGAAGGCTCAAGACAGCCGAAACGAGTTACAGAAATCTACTGCAATACAGCTGAATTTCACTACGAAATCGAGATTATCACGGGCAAACTTATTCAAGTAACAGGAAATGTAAAGTACGATTCTGATGGCTTGTATTGCGACATCGACCAGATACTTAAAGAAGATGGATTCGGTGACTATTTGGCACTTCCGGATTATTTACTTGAAACAGTGCGCACAATGATTCACAACCGAGTTGAAGGAAAGGTTGGTGACGAATTAGAAGATGATTTTTTAGAGCATCAACGCGAATCCTACGAAGCTGACTACGATTGCGACAGATACCACGAATTTAGAGAAAACGGAATATAAACTAAAACATAAACAGAATGAAAACTTATCACATTTGTTGGCTCATTGGAAAGGATGAGCAAGGCTTAGACCTTTTAACAGGCATTACAGTATTTGCCGAATCAATCGAAGAAGCACTAACCAACTTCAAAAAAGAGTACAATGTTGAACCTTATTACATCACAAGAAAATGAGAAATGAAAAAGAACTTTGGGAACTTGTTTTAAGTAGACAAGAATGGTTCAATTGGGGATTATGTCAATGGGTTAGTGATTTAAGAAACTCTCGTTTTATCAATGAAAAAGAAAGATTGTTATTAGAGAACAAAATGAAATCTTTTTTACCCGCAACACCAAGAATGAATGGATATGTCTGGGTTATTGGCGACATACAACCCCGCATAGATTGGATTAACGAACGAATTAAACAGATTGAAAATGAAACGATTTAAGCAACTTATCTACATCTTCGCATTGATCGGTGCGTGTGGTATGTTCTATGTAGCAGGACACAATAACGGCTACGACTTAGGATTTGATTCAGGAGTTCAAACGATGCGAGATAGTATCATTTACGAAAACCTTATCCCCGAATCAGTACAAGATGTTGAACGATTAATTGAAAAGCGAAATGAAAGCAAATAATCAAATTGAATTTTATCCGATAAAAGGGTTTGAAGGATTGTATTCAATAAGCAAGTCTGGCATAATATACAACGATCAAAAATCAAGCATATTAAACCATCATTTAAGCGGTGTTAAGAGGCGAAATTACCCACAAGTAACGCTATACAAAAAGGTCGATGGTGTGGTTCAAAAACATACTAAACGTGTACATTCATTAATGGCAATTACATTCTTAAACCACAGTTACGGAAACAGAAAATTAGTGGTTGACCACATAGATAACAATCCTTTAAACAATCGACTTGAAAACTTGCAAGTAGTTGACATTAGAACGAACAACATAAAAGATAGAAAGAAATGAAAAAACAACTACTCCGCGAGTTCATGCGCTTGCTGAATGACAACGGAACGAACCTTAAGGACTTTTGCGAGAAACATGACATGAACTACAATACGGTGTATCAAAAGTTATCACGTTACAATATAAACATTGACGAGATGAATGACCTAATACAATTAGTTGACGAAAACAAACGGCTAAAAATCATAATATGCAAGGGAGAATAACAGACGAATCTTTGAAAAGAAGGGTGCGAAATTATCTACTAATCATGCTATCCAGAAAGGGGATTGATTTTGCGGAATTGTGCCGTGTGCATAATGAGGATTACAATAACTTGTATTCACGGGCAATGAATCAAAGCGGCATCGACTTAGAACATATTAACTACGTGTTAAAATTAGCAAACTACACACACCGAGTGGACTTCATAAACGGTGACTTCTGCGAGGTGTATAAATCAAAACTATGATAATCGAGATAATAAGCGATGTGTACTACGTCTTTGACTTCCAAATGATGGACGTACTATGCGAGGAAAATGGCAAACGATTTGAAGCGACTATATGCTGTCATCACATTGAGATAGTGAAAAACGCTGAACTGCCTTTCTCGCTTGAAAACGTGGATTATCAATTAAAACTATTTTGAAATGACAAACAACGGAAAATTACTCGCAGCCGTGGCACTTGCTCCTGTGGTTGCTGACTTCTTGGAAGATGCAGAACTTCGCTTTGAGGCAAAGAAAAGAGCAAATAGAATAATTGCAGAAATACGCTCATTCGATGAGTGGATTCTCAAAGGTGCAGAACTACCAATGATTGAGCAACAAGTGAACATTCAAAGAGCGTTTAGGCAATGGATCAATGAAAACTTCACAGAAC
>JBEGMB010000256.1:0-4725 GCA_041183245.1 Bacteroidota bacterium | reverse complement strand
CTACCTTTGTGGGTTCTGGAAATTATGGTTTGGGAATCGCCGAGGCGACTATTAACGGCAGCTTGGTGTGGTACCATGGTGGACAAATTTGGGGAGGATATAGTACTTCCATGATGTACGATACCGAAACAGGAATTATTATAAGTGTATTAATTAATCAACTTCCACCCAAGGCCTATCAACTGGCTAGTATATTGCTATCGCTATCAACTAACGTGGTTGGGGTTCATGAGAATGAATTTCCTAATCATGCGAGTACCGTATATCCGAATCCGAGCAATGGAATCGTCCATATTGATATACCATATGAAACCATCCGTGATTTAAAAGTATATGGATTAAATGGGCAATTAATCCTAAGCACAAGCGAAAGTAATTTTGACCTTTCAAATGCGGAAAATGGTACTTACTATATTGAAGCACAAACGGAAACGGGTGCACATTGGTTTAAGCTCCTGAAAGATTAAATAAGGCATTTCTGCCCTGTTATTCGATTAATGGAATCAAGAGTAGTATAAGAAACACTGCGAGGATGATTATTTGTGTTCGGTTAAGTTTTTTTATCTGATATCTATGATATTAATCCGATTTATTCCTTAAGCCCTCCGTTCACGCGGCATGCGCACAGCGATTATTCCTGCAGAAAGAACTGTTAATCCACCAATAAAGGCAATGGCCGTTGTAAGATTAAACGAATCCGCTAGAATCCCGGTGAGGAGTGCACCAAAGGCGTAGCCTAAATCCCTCCACAACCGAAAGGTTCCTATGGATTTTGCTCTGTCTAAGGGATGTGTATGCTGTGCGATTTTACTCAGAAAGGTTGGATAAACTAAGGCGGTACCCAGGCCAAGGCATGCACTTAGCAACATAAAATGCAGCGTATTGTTGGCAATAAGTAACCCAAAGAGGGTCAGTCCTTGCACCAACATTCCCCAAAATAGGAGTGCTTTTTTTGACCAATAATCGCCCAAGGCACCCGTGCCTATTTGCGAAATCCCCCAAACAGCTGGATAAATCCCAGTTATTATTCCAATCATTTCAAGTGAAAAGCCTTGATTCGCTAAGAGTAAGGGGAAAATACCCCAAACCATGCCGTCATTCAAATTATTTACCAAGCCAGCTTGAGTTACAGTACCTAAGATTCGATGCGTCCATGTGGTTTCTCTGAAAATGTTCGTTAACCGAGGTTGTGGATGATTCACAGCTTCCGTTTGTACCATGTGTTGGGTGTCTTTAACAAAGACCCAACTCAAAATTATCCCCCCAATCGAAAGAACGATTCCGATGATAAAGGGATAGGGTCGAAGTCCATAGGCTTGTGCTATTACCGTGCTTACATAGGCGGCCACCGCAACAGCCAAGTAGCCAGCAAATTCATTTAGCCCCATAGCTAACCCACGCTGCTTTTCATCCACTAAATCAATTTTCATCACAACGGTAGATGACCAAGCCAATCCTTGATTTATGCCCAATAATACGTTGGCGACTAGAATCCAATTCCACGTAGGGCCATACATTAAAAGGAAGGGTATGGGAATCCCAACAAGCCAACCCAGGATTAACAGGCGTTTTCTTCCCATTCGATTCGCAAGACTGCCTGCAAAGTAATTCGAAAGGGCTTTCACGGTTCCGAATACCACAATAAAGGAAAGCATAGCACTGTACGCAGAAATCTGGAAGTCATGCTGCGCAATTTCAGGCAGTAGGGTTCGTTCCATGCCGACCATGCCGCCCACAAAGGCGTTGATAATTACGAGCAGCGTGAATTGTTTCCAATTGGCTTTTAAACCGGTAGTTTTATGCGTAGTCACTTCGGTAAAGATACCAAATTCACGGGCTGTAACCATAGGTTTAACGTTCGTTATAACCACATGAATTACAGAATTTCAGTCATTTTAATTGCCTTGATGCCCTCCTTTTTTGCCCAAAGTATACCGATTGAAATGGTACGTATTTCTTGTGGTGGAAAGTATTTTACAGATAATCACTCTGCGCAACCCGCGATGCTAGTTCGAGGAGTTTTTTGTCAAGACAGTTATTATTATACGCCTATTGGATTCGGGGATTCCTTAACCGAATTGGCTTATATGAATGATCAGTTATTTACTGGAATTGCCGAAGATAAGGATTCTAGCAACCGTCTAATCGGACGCTATACGTTCAAGGATGGTATGCTCGAACAATTAGAAGAATTCCAATCCGATGGAAAGCTTAGGCAACAGTTGAATTTTGTAGGCGGAAAACAACACGGCGTTCAACGTGCATTTGACAGGCAAGGAATCTTAACGCACCTGCGAACTTTTGATCATGGGGTTGTTGATGGGCCATTTTTTTATGAGTGGTATGGCGATTTCGGAAATGGTTTGGTTAAGGGTATAGCATCGAAGGGGTCCTATCACTATGAAAAGGGCTTTGAGCCGTATAATTCAAGCCAAGAATAAAGCTATATTCAATTCTTACTTAAGCAATAACTTATTGATCTCTTCGGTTAACCGTTCCTTATTATTAGGTCCAACGCCCAAAGAAACGTATTGAATGCTTCCTTCTTGATTGATAATGATGCTCGTAGGATAGCCGCTAACATTGAATAATTGGGCGGTTTGTTGGCTTTCCGGAACGATTTTGTAATCGAAGGGGGTTGTTTTTAAAAACTTTTTGAGTTGTTTCTTTTGATTCGTTGCAAGCCCTAAAAAGACGACGTCTTCTTTTTTAAACATCTTAGATATTTCATTTAATTCTGGGATCTCCATCACACAGGGTTTGCATTCCACAAACCAAAAATTCAATACAATTACTTTTCCTTTTAATGCGGAGGATTGGAATACTTTCCCTTTGATGTCTGTTACTTCAAAGGATGGCATTGGGGTTCCAATTAATGCACTTTGTTCTTCTGGCATACCTTGTTGCATCCGATGCATCATTATTTTTTCTTGGTCGGTTGCCTTTCGCATAACGAATGCTTTGACCGCCTTGGTGTTATCAATATATGGTTCTGGAACGTAGGCATTTGATATCACGAGATTCATGAATTGAGCTGCGTCAATTAGATTGAAGTTCTCGTCATACATCGGGGTGGAAGTGGGGTCAAGCATTAAGGGCGTATTGGCATTGATATCGCCCGGACCGGCCTTCGAAAGCCCCATAAGCGCCAATGGATTTTTGGTTGTGGAGTCGCTCAGGGTTTGTTGCGCAAGAATATTCCCTGTAAAACATAAAAATAATATGCTACCAATGAGACAGTTTTTTTTAGTTAATATGGTCATGTAGGGGTTATATTGATATGGTTAAAGGTAAGAAATTGTCTTTATCAGGGGGTAGAATGCAGTGTTTATTGGTTCATCTTAAAGAGCTGACTTGAATACAGCATTGTTTTTTTACAATTTTGTGAACTTATTTAATGTCATTTTGTTTAAACATTCTAATTAAAAATTAAACAAAATGAAAAAAGTTACTTTTTACGCCCTGTCGTTATTCAGTGCTGGGATTATCCTAAGTTCTGTAAATTATGCGCAAACCAACGTGTTTGACAATGTAATTGCACCAAGTCCAAATCACACCTACCTTGAAGCCGCCTTGATTCAAGAAGGTTTAGTAGGTGCCTTACAAAATCCAAATGCTACCTTAACAGTTTTTGCACCGGATGACCAAGCATTTACAAATTTGGCTACTTCACTTGGAACCACGGTTCCTGGTTTACTCGCCTTACCCAATTTAGATGATATCTTATTATATCACGTATTAGGAACTACTGTACCTTCCTCAGCAGTAACAAATGGTGCCATTGTTCAACCATTGAGTCCAACCAACACCTTAAAAATTACGGCTACTGCTGCAGGAAATGTTTACATCAACCAAGCGCAGGTAACCACCGTTGATTTAACTACAGCGAACGGGGTGGTTCACGTTACCAATGGGGTGTTGCTACCTGTAGAAACTGTAGCCGATATAGCTATTGATAATGGATTTACTACCTTAGTTACAGCAGTTGTTCAAGAAGAATTATTACCTGCTTTGACTAATCCATTATCCAACCTTACTGTATTTGCTCCGAATAATGATGCATTTCAAGATTTAGCTGATGAATTAGGAACTACGGTCGCTGGATTATTGGCACTGCCACAATTAACAGATATTTTGTTGTATCACGTACTTGGTACCGAAGTTCCATCATCTGCTGTAACTAACGGAGCGTTGGTTCAGCCATTAAGTAATTTGAATACCTTGAAGTTAACTGCGACTGCTGCAGGTGATGTATTTGTTAACCAAGCGCAAGTTATCGCAGTTGATATTACGTCTGATAATGGTGTGGTTCACGTGTTAGATGCGGTAGTTTTACCTATCGAAACTGTGGCTGATGTAGCGATTGATAATGGATTTTCTACCTTGGTTACTGCGGTAGTTACGGCAGAATTGCTTCCAGCATTATCCGATCCGTTTTCTGAATATACTGTATTTGCTCCAACGAATCAAGCATTCACTGATTTGGCAACAGCCTTGAACACCGATTTGAACGGTATCTTAGCACTACCAAACTTAGCTGACATTTTATTATATCATGTAGTTGATGGGGCCGTATTATCAACTCAATTAACTGCAGGTCCGGTTGCAACCCTTGAAGGTTCTGACGTGATTGTTTCATTAACCGGAGGTGTAAAAATCAACGATGCAAACGTTACCCTAGCCGATGTTCTTGCTGATAACGGAGTAGTACATGTATTAGACAAA
>JBEGMB010000255.1:0-8623 GCA_041183245.1 Bacteroidota bacterium | reverse complement strand
CTAGGACAAAAGATGCAAAGACTGGTCCTCTTTTTACAACGAATTTTTCTGCTTTTTGCTGATAGATTTGCGTGCCGGTTAAATCCGCTGGAAGTAAGTCTGGTGTGAACTGAATTCTATTAAACGTTCCATCAACTGCATCGGATAATGTTTTTATAGCAAGCGTTTTAGCCAACCCGGGAACCCCTTCAAGTAGAATATGCCCATTGGATAATAAAGCAATGATTAGACGGTCAATTAGTTGGTGCTGTCCGACAATTTTTTTTGAAATTTCGTTTTTAAGAATCGACAATACTTGATGCTCAAGTGCAATTTTTTCGGCAATTTGCCGTAATTGTTCTGTTCGATGCATTTCTTGATTTACATTATTTTCCATTTGCGTCTTTTTTCCGAGCCTAAAATTGGCACTATTTGGATGCTTTCCTTTATTTTTCCTTGTTAATTCTTGTTAATCAACTATCCTATGAGTAATCGTCATTGCCGAGAATGTAATGAAGTCCTAAATGGACGAAAAGACCAGAAATTCTGTTCTGATTATTGTCGTAACACCTTCAATAATCGGTTGAATGAAGATAGTAACGCGACCGTTCGTAAAGTCAATCGAATTTTGCGTAAAAATCGTAGAATTCTGGAGGAGCTTTTTTTAAATAAACAATGTGTTAAGCCAACAATTGAACTTATTGAAATGGGCTACAACTTTAATTATCACACGAATTTATTTCAAACACAAAAAGGTGATACCTATTATTTTTGTTATGAACTAGGGTATTTAAAGCAACAGAATAATCGGTGTGTTATTGTTGAGAAATCCCGATACATCAATTAATTATTGTGCTTTCCTTTTACTTTTGGAATTCGGAAGTAGTCGCTGTCATGGTTAGGGCCATTTTTCAAGGCCTCATTTTTTGAAATTTCCAAATGCGCTTCGTCTACTCTTAATCGATTTACCTCATCTGTCATGAACACGAGTGGTTGCACATTCGTTGTATCTAAGGTGTTTAATTGATTCATGAATCCAATGATTTTCTCTAAATCCTTTTTCAATGCCTCCCTGTTATCGCCTTCAAAAGAAAGTTTGGCTAAATTACTGAGGTGATTAATCAGGTTATCGTCTATGTTCATGTCGTAAAGTTAGTAAAGTTCAGGATGCGCCTCCTCTAGTGGTTTTGAAATAATTTGAAAACAATGTGCTTTTAATTCATCAACGGTCATTGACTCCACTTGATCAATAGTAACAAGTGGATGTAAATGAACTACAGCTAAGCCGGGGTGAGCGGGCCCGAACCAATCCAGTGGATCTGAAAACAATTTCCAATTATTCATGAAAGTGATAGGAAATATTGGTGCGTTAAGTTCTTTTGCCAATTTAAAAGCGCCACTTTTGAATGCAATCATTTTAGGTAAGTCAATTTCTGGGAAGGTCCCTTCTGGAAAAATTGCCAACGAAAACCCTTGTTGATACGCTTTTATTGCACCTAAATATGCTCTTCCTGCCTTTGATTTATCATTTCGATAAACGGGTACGTTCATGCTTTTGAAATACGTACTAACGAGTGGATATCCCAAAATTTCACTTTTACCTAGAAACATAAACTGATGCTGAGGGACAATTGAATACATGAAGAAAATATCCAAGTAGGATGTGTGATTTGCAACAATGATATAGGGTCCTTTAGGCATTTCACCGTGTCTAATTTTTTTTATTGGATAAAAACAAAAGACGCGCATCATGTAGCTCCAGAATATGAAGAGATAGAAGCTGTAATTCTTGGTCCGAGGGGATTGTATAGCGACAAGCAAAAATGGATAAAGTAAAATCGCAAAGAAAAAGAAAACGATAGCGATATAGACTTTCCAAAGAAGCGACAGAATTCCCAAAAATATTCGCATGCTCAAAAGTAAGGAATTAACTTGATTTCGTGAATTTATCTACTGATTTGTTATTTTTGTAGAAAGAAACGATGCCAAGAGTTTTAACAGGAATACAAAGTACAGGCACCCCGCATTTAGGTAACATACTAGGGGCTATTTTGCCCGCAATTCAAATGTCTAAAATTCCAGGCAATGATTCCTTTTTGTTTATCGCTGATTTACATTCTTTAACCCAAGTCAAGGACCCTAATACCTTAAAGAACAATACCTTGTCAACCGCAGCAACTTGGTTGGCTTGTGGTCTTAATCCCGATAAGGTAGTTTTTTACAGGCAAAGTGATATACCCCAGGTTACGGAACTCATGTGGTATTTACTTACGTTTTTTCCTTATCAACGGCTTACTTTAGCACATAGCTTTAAGGATAAAGCGGATCGTTTAGCAGATGTGAATGGGGGGTTATTTACCTATCCAATGTTAATGGCTGCGGATATTTTGTTGTACGATGCCAATCAAGTTCCTGTCGGAAAAGATCAATTGCAACATTTGGAATTCACAAGAGATGTAGCTGCTCGATTTAACGCCAAGATGGGTGACATTTTTGTTTTACCGGATGAGCATATCAATGAGGAAACAAAATTGATTCCTGGAATCGATGGTCAAAAAATGAGCAAATCTAGAAATAACACCATTGATATCTTTGAGGATGAAAAGCTGTTGCGTAAACGCATTATGAGCATTTCTTCAGATAGTACCCCACTTGAGGAGCCAAAGAATCCGGATGTGTGCAATGTATTTAATTTATTTCAACTGTTAGCTGAACCGTCAGACATTCAAACAATGCGTTCAAATTATTTGGCAGGTGGATATGGATATGGTCATGCAAAACAAGCCTTGTTTGAATTAATTTGTTCAAAATTTGCCAGTGAACGAACCCGGTATGCTTATTATATGGGCAATCCAATGGAAGTGGAGCGTATTTTATTGGAAGGGGCACAACGGGCCAAAGCGGTGGCTAATCCCGTATTAAAACGGGTGCGCGAATCCCTCGGATTAGCCATATAACAAGAAAAACCAATCTATTTGCAACTTTTTTGAAAAAAAGCACTAACCTTTTTGATGTTTGTGCGTTAGAGTCTTCACGACGTTAAAATACAATAGTTTATGAGGCAGCTGAAAATTGCGAAACAGGTAACCAACCGAGAAACAGCATCACTTGATAAATATCTTCAAGAGATTGGTAGGGTGGATTTGATTACCGCAGATGAAGAAGTGGAATTAGCACGAAGAATTCGCGCTGGAGATCGCGCCGCGTTAGAGCGCTTAACCAAAGCAAATCTTCGGTTTGTGGTTTCCGTATCAAAACAATATCAAAACCAAGGGCTTGCCCTTCCCGATTTGATTAATGAAGGAAATCTTGGATTAATCAAGGCCGCTGAGCGTTTTGATGAAACCCGAGGGTTCAAATTCATTTCCTACGCGGTTTGGTGGATTCGACAATCAATTTTGCAGGCTTTAGCCGAGCAAGCGCGTATTGTTCGATTACCATTGAATAAGATTGGAAACATCAATAAGATTAATCGAGCGTTTTCAGAGTTGGAACAGAAGTTTGAAAGACCTCCTTCTGCTGAAGAATTAGCTGAGTTTTTAAATTGCAGTACAGATGAGGTGAAGCAATCCTTGGCTCAAAATGGTAGACATGTTTCTATGGATGCTCCATTGGTTGAAGGTGATGAGTCTTCTTCAAACATGTATGATGTGATGAGCGGTGAAGGAATGCCAAGTCCTGAGAATAATCTTACCATGGAATCTCTACGCAGTGATATTAAACGTTCATTGTTAACGCTTACCCCACGCGAGAGTGAAGTGATCTGCATGTTCTACGGATTAGATGGTCGTCCACCGATGTCTTTAGAAGAAATAGGTGACCGTTTTGATTTAACTAGAGAACGCGTTCGTCAGATTAAAGAGAAAGCGATTCGACGATTGAAACACACATCCAAGAATAAGATTTTGAAAAGCTATTTGGGTTAATATGCATCAACGTCTATATTCACTTTGATGGCTTTGTAAGAAACCATCTCGTAAAAATTAGTAAGGAGTGCCATTAGGTGCTCCTTTATTTTTTTATCCGATAGCGACTTCTCATATTTTATTTTAATTTCCTTTTGGTATTGGTTTTGGATGCGTTTTACAATGGGGAATTCGGGCCCGAGTACTCGTTCTTTCAATGCACTTTTTAAATGCATGGCCAAGTCTTGAGATGCCCTATTCAACAAGTTCTCATCCGCATGTTTCAAGGTGATTATTATAAGTTTCGAGAAGGGCGGATAATTAAAATTCTTACGTTCAATCAATTCATTTTTAATAAATTGAAGGGTGTCGTGTGAGCTAACTAATTGCAGTACCCAATGGTCTGGTTGCTTCGTTTGAATCACAACTTTACCGCGTTTGTTTTTTCTTCCTGCTCTTCCTGCTACTTGGGTCATCAGTTGAAATCCACGCTCATAGGCTCTAAAATCTGGGCGATTTAAAAGATGGTCCGCATCGAGAATTCCAACCAAACTTACATTATCAAAATCCAAGCCCTTGGAAAGCATTTGTGTACCAATGAGCACATCTATTTCTCTATTTTCAAAGCGGGTTATGAGTTCAGAATAGGCATGTTTAGACCGTGTAGTATCTAAATCCATTCGCGCAATTTTTGCATCAGGAAATACTTTTTCTAGCTCATCTTCAATTTTTTCTGTTCCAAAACCCTGCATCTTTAACTTATGACTCCCGCAAGCGCCGCAACTGCCCATAGGAGCGTTCGTATACCCGCAATAATGGCATTTGAGCAGGTTAACATGTTTGTGATACGTTAATGAAACATCACATGCATCGCATTTAGGGATCCATCCACAAATTTCACATGACCAATAGGGGGTGTATCCTCGTCGGTTTTGAAAAAGTATGACTTGTTCTTTATCGCCTAACGCCTTGGTCATATGTTCAAGTAATAAGCTTGAAAAATGAGAAGTCATGGATTTGCTTGCGGTTTCTTTTTGTGTATTCGCGATAAGAATTTCTGGCATTTTTAAGTCGCCAAACCTGGCATCTAGTCTTACGTAGCCATATTTATGGTCGAGGGTGTTTTGAAAGGATTCAAGGGAGGGCGTAGCCGATCCGAGAAGTACTTTTGCGTTGAACATTTTAGCAAGGTATATGCTCGCATCTCGTCCGTGATAGCGCGGAGATGGATCATGTTGTTTATAAGAACTTTCATGTTCCTCATCTACAATCACTAATCCAAGGTCTTGAAATGGAAGGAATATAGAAGATCGTGCACCAATAATCACCCTAAATTCATTCGGATGGTTTGCATGTACTTTGTTCCAAATTTCTACACGTTCATTTTGGTTGAATTTGGAATGATAAACACCGATTTGTTTTCCAAAGTATTTTTCAAGTCGGTGTATTAATTGGGTGGTAAGAGCAATTTCAGGAATTAATAGAAGTATTTGTTTTCCTAAGTCTAAATAGCTCTGAATGAGGTGTATATAAATTTCTGTTTTCCCTGAACCGGTAACCCCATGCAGTAAAGTAATGTCTGTATTTTCCCATGCTTCTTCGATCCCACGAAGGGCAGTATCTTGATTCGAGCTCAATACCGGGAATTCCGCATTTCCTTCCATGGCTGCTCCCACACGATCAATGCGTAATTTCTCTTGCATGATTATTCCCTTTTTTTCAAGAGACGCTAGCGTACTAGGACTAATTTCATGGCTTAACAGTAACTTTTTCTCCAAGTATTCTTGTTCTATCCCGTGAATTGGTAGCAGCTGCATGATTCTAAGCAAGGCATTCATTTGACTCTGACTACTTGCGCGGCTATTAAGTTCTTCTAGAATACTGCTCAGTGTAGCTTCATTATGTGAGGGATTTATCCGAATGAAGGTTTTGGTTTTAGGTGTATAACGTTGGTTGATTTCTTCATGCGTGATGATTAAGCGTTTCTCTATCATGCGCTTTATTAGCACTTGAATGTTCTTTATGCCAAGTATTTCTGAGAGTTCCTTTAAATCAACTTGTTCACGATGCGCCAGCGTTTCAAGAATTAATTGTTCTTGAGCATCGGATGTTTCCACCCCGTCAAAGTCGGGATGGATTAATACCTTCGTTTCACTTGCCAATTTGAAATTAGCGGGTAAGGCAGCTGCCATGATATCTCCGATGGGCGCAAGATAATACGAAGAGATCCAGTTCCAAAAGGCCAATTGGTGGGCAGATAGGATGGGTTCATCATCTAAAATAAATTCTAGATATTTTGCCTGATAAGCGCTAGGTGCGGTTTCATGGATGGTAGAAATAATTCCCGTAATCCGTTTATTCTTTCCAAAGGGTACAATTACGCGCTGACCAATAGAAATCGCTTCATTCAGCTCATAGGGGACCCTGTAGGTGAATAAGTTCCGTATTGGAACAGGTAGAATTAAATCTACGAATAAGGTTTTACGCTCATCCATGGGTTCGATCTACTGGCATGCATAGGATTCCTCAGCGCCAACGACGTTATCTCCGGGATGGTTTGAGCAAAACAAAAGAAGTCCGGTAATTGGACCTTGACATAATTCGCGGGTAGATTTTTTGTCAATTGCACGAATGTACGCTTGGGCAGCATTGGTGTAAAATGGTCTGTAGAACTTCAAGGTTTGACGTGAAGAGAAAATACCTACAACTCGTTTTCCATTCGTTACAGTAAGATTGGTATAACTTGGTTTGCTTTGCGATAAGGATGAGCTTGGGGCATTTACAACCATGTAATTATATAATTCCTCATGACCTCCAGTGATGGTGAATTCTATTCCTTCAAAGGTTCTACGCGTAATGGTAGGATCTGCGGTAACATCATTTTTCATTAAGTTATAGAAGGTTTCACCGTATGCTGTAAAGGTACGAGACTCTCCGGGTAGAATACTGGATTCACCAAGCTTCCAATCAAATGATGATACTGTTTTATTGGCCCCTATGTATTCATTATAGATAACTTTTAGCGATGTGTTAACCACATAGGCATTTCCAAAGGTATTAACTGCTGCAACGCCGGCACTCACGTAAGATCCTGGATTGTTTGCGAACTTGAAGGTGAAATTTTGTGAATTCGCAGGGGAAGTCAACCCGTGGACTAGGTCAGTTTCACCTAAGACTTTAAATTTACCGTTGTCTATATCGATATCCAGTTTGTATGTAGCGTCTTTATTAAGTGAAGAATTCAGGGAGTTAGGTGGTCCTTGTTGTACTTCATTTGGCCCGGTAGGTAAGGTCTTGAAATAGTACACCTTTTGTTCTGGGCCATAGAATGCACCATTTATTTCTTTGTTCATTACCAAGGTGTCCTTGAGAGTCCAGGTGCGAGTGGCTACGCCACCAATAAATTCTGTTACGGTTGCATTAACTTGGTCGAAATAACTTGAATCAGAAATTTGAGCTAAGTCAACAGCGCTTCCAGGTCCAATAAATGCACGAGTAATTTTTATATAATGAAGACTGTCCGCATGATCGAGTAAGCCATAGACTACAGCTGTTTCTTGGTAATCTCCTAACAAATCAATTTTTTCATTGCATGATGAAAGACCAAAAAGGCCAAGAAG
This sequence comes from Bacteroidota bacterium, assembly GCA_041183245.1. Taxonomy (GTDB): domain Bacteria; phylum Bacteroidota; class Bacteroidia; order Flavobacteriales_D; family Crocinitomicaceae; genus UBA952. The sequence goes on along the minus strand of JBEGMB010000255.1, from coordinate 1,119 downwards.
AAATAAAATACCTAATCGTTTCATTGGGCTTGTGGATTTTTCAAGTTTGCGGTAAAGCTTCCTTCTTTTCCTGTTGCGATTAATTCTACAAAAAAGCAAAGAGATTCTTTCCCTTGTTGTTCACCGTAAGCTAAGTTCCATGGGATAAAAATTCGGTATTTACCGCCCACTTTCATTTTCGGAATGGCAATCGTCCATCCCGGAATTACTCCGCCGTTCAGTGCTAAAGGAATCGGTTCAACATTTCCTTTACCATCTCCCTTGTATGAACTTTGAATGGTATCACCCAAAGCGGAAGTTAGAATGTAGTGCACTTTAACATCGTCAGTTTTAGATGGGCTTGCTCCGTTTCCTGCCTTAACAGTTTCCATAAGTATACCACCTTCGAGCAAGGCAATTCCCGGTATTTTTTTTGCCTTATCCATCATTTTTTTACCGTTGGATACATTTAGCCCGGTCATGAATTCGGTCATCATAAAGCGCATGGTGTTGTCTTTTAAGAACGCGGTGTCGCGTTTGTACAACCCATCTTCGAACCCTTTTTTTACCATCTCAAAATTAATTTTGTCAAGTGCACCTAATTTTCGGATATCGAAATAGAATGCATATCCGCTCATTTTACCCATACAGATAGATCCCTCTTTAACATATTTCTCATTGAAATCTTGATACGTAGGACCAAATAATAACTGCAATGTGTTTAAACAATCTTGGGCCGGAGTTCCGTTTAAATTCTGATTAAATCCTTTTAAAACTAAGTCCTTGTCTAATTTATTAAAGGCTTCGGTTCCTGAATTTACAATGGTTTTTGCATTGATGGCGCCAAGCACATAGGATAACTTGTCTTTTTCATTTTTAAACGTAACTGAATAAGGCTTCTCGTTATTCTTGCATGCACTCAGGAAAAGAAAGCAAAGAGATAATATTATTAGGTGTTTCATATAATGATTCTTTGATTGCGAAGATACGTATTATAATTGTCAACGGCTTGGTTAAATTATCGTAAAAAGTAGATGGCGTTGGCAACTTGCAGTTTACCATTTTCCCAAAATCCCCTGAACAAAGGGTTATCGAAAAAGTAGACAATGTTACCATCCCCAATAGCATAGGACCCTACGG
>JBEGMB010000254.1:0-5343 GCA_041183245.1 Bacteroidota bacterium | reverse complement strand
TTACGTTTACCAATACGTCGTCGAATTACACCTCCGAACAATGGATTAACGCAGGTATCACAGTAAATCAACCGTCGCCGTGGAGTTATAGTTATACCGCCGGAACCTTTCAAGTGACCTTAACCGTCACCAACAATGAGGGTTGTACGGATACAGTGAGTGCATTTGTTACGGTATACGACCAAATCCAAGTGCCGAACGTTTTCAGTCCCAATAATGACATGATCAACGACGTTTTAACCATTCAATCGCTTAAACCGGGAACTTCCTTAACCATTCTTAACCGTTGGGGTAATGTGGTGTACTACTCAGAATCTTACGCGAATAATTGGGATGGAAAAGACCAGAACGGGAACGATGTATCGGAGGGCGTATATACCATCATTTTAACCGATTTACAAAAGACGATGACTTCGTACTATTTCATTCATTTAACACGGTAAAAAAACATGGAAAAAGCGGGATTGATTACAGGGGCTTCAAGTGGTATTGGTTGGGAATTGGCTAAAATTCACGCTTCCAAGGGGAACCATGTAGTATTGGTCGCTCGCAGAGCCCAGAAGCTCGAGCAATTGGCTCAAGAAATACAACAAACCTACGGTGTTAAAACTTGGGTAATCGAAGCGGATTTGTCCAAAGTTGAAGGGGTGAACAAGGTCATAGAAAGCACCCAACGTGATGGGATTTTTGTGAATTACCTATTCAACAATGCGGGTTTTGGCGGTTGGGGAAAATTTGCCGATCGTTCTGCGGAAAACGATGCCCAAATGATTGATGTTAATGTCCAAGCCCTTACTCGGTTAATGCATGCCTATTTACCATCAATGTTAGAACACAACGAAGGTCGAATTTTAAATACGGCAAGTACCGCTGGTTTTATACCCGGCCCGCTACAAGCCACTTATTTTGCGACCAAAGCATTTGTAGTTTCACTGACCAAAGCCACCTCCTACGAATTAAGAAAGACCCCCATTACCGTTACGGCACTATGCCCTGGTCCGGTAAAAACTGAATTCGACGTAATGGCAGGCATGGGCGATTCCTCCATGTTTGAAAACGGTGCGGACGCTTACAGTACCGCTATGAAAGGCTATCAAGCCATGATGAAAGGGAAACGCATTAAAATCAGCGAATTCAGTTTCACCCTTCTCATTAAAGTTTTTGGACCTTTCATTCCGGATAGCATGGTGATGAAAATTGTGGAGAAAATGCAATCCAAATAAAGTAGTAACTTTGTTATAAGATGAATGCACCTATTTTAATATTCAACGATGTAGGAGGCAGTGAAGTTGTTCTAATTTTCTTGATCGTTCTTATTTTTTTCGGTCCTAAAAGCATCCCAGGTATTGCTAAATCATTAGGGAAAGTTTTGTATTCCATTCGGAATGCATCGGATGATTTGAAACAAGAAATTAAAAAATCAGGGCTTGACGTAAAACAAGACATTAATTTGGAGAAAATCCTTCGTCAAGAAACCGAAGAAATAAGCCAACCCATGGATCAGGTACTTTCGGATATTGAAAATACAATGCATTATCAACCGAATCGGGTCAATGAAGTAATTCAAGCACAGACGGAGGTTAAGGAACCCAAAAAATTAACTCACCCTAAAAAACCAGCCGCAAGGGCCTCCAAAAAAAACAACTTAACTAAAGACACAAAAACAACATGAAAGCAACGGTTGCAATCATCATGGGAAGCGCTTCAGATTTTGGGATCATGAAAGATGCGAAAGAACTTTTAGAATCTTTTGAAATAACCGTTCATGTTGAAGTAGTTTCTGCCCATAGAACTCCTGAAAAAATGGTGGCTTTTGCTAAATCTGCGGAAGAGCAAGGATTCAAAGTCATTATTGCGGGGGCTGGAGGAGCGGCTCATTTACCGGGAATGGTAGCATCGCTCACACCACTTCCTGTCATTGGCGTACCGATTAAATCCAGTAATTCAATGGATGGATGGGATAGTGTTTTGAGCATACTGCAAATGCCTAATGGAATTCCGGTTGCCACAGTCGCATTAAACGGAGCCAAAAATGCAGGATTGCTAGCGCTAAGAATCTTGGGATGTTCTAACACAGAACTACGTCATCAAATCAAAGAATACGCCAGGAAAATGGAAGCCGAAGTCGAAAGCAGCCAATCTAAGCTTCAATGATTCAACGGTAAATCAGATATTTCTTTCGAGTTAGCAGAAATTTATCTAAATCCGTTTTCCAAGACATTCTAATTTCCTTCGGACCCCAACCTTTGTAAAGTTGCTCTTTCAATTTATCCGTACCCGCTAACCGATTAAAAAATGAATTCTGATTAATAAAAACCGCTGAGTCTGCTAAAAGATCTCGGGCATTGGTTAAGTAAAAGAGGTTCAATTCATACGTCCTTGGCTGACTGGTATTTCGAAGATCAAAACCTGGACAGATACGGTTACAATGCGGTGGGTATTTCGAGCCCACTTGGGGTTTCGGAGTAAATTCAAAGGTTGATTTTGGGAAACGAGGATGGCCGTAAATTTCAAACGGTCTTTGGGTTCCCCGACCAACACTAATGGTGGTTGCTTCAAACAGGCACAAGCTGGGATAAAGTGCAATCGCCAAATCGGATTTGAGGTTTGGAGATGGCGGAATCGGTAAGCTATACGTCGATTTATGCGTGTAATTCTTGCATGGAATTACCTGCAAACTGCACTTTACCGATTTATTGAGCCAACCTTCTCCGTTGATCATTTGACCATATTCACCGATGGTCATTCCGTAAACTATTGGGACTGGGTGAAGTCCAATGAAGGATTTGAACGATGGCTCAAGCACAGGCCCGTCAACATAATGCCCGTTAGGATTAGGTCGATCTAAAATGATTAAGGGAATGTTTTGCTCGGCACATGCTTCCATTACATAATGTAAGGTGGATAAATAGGTGTAAAATCTAACCCCCACGTCTTGTATGTCGAAAACCACTACATCAATGCCGTACAAATCCTGATACGTTGGTTTTTTGTGATTTCCATAGAGAGAAACCACCTGAATTCCCGTTTTTTCATCGTGCGAACTATTGATATGTTCACCCGCATCCCCTTCTCCTCGAAACCCGTGTTCTGGAGCAAAGATCCGCTGAACTTTTACCTGCAATGAAATCAAAGAATCCACCAAATGAACGTTCCCAATAACCGAGGTCTGATTTGCAACGACTGCTATGGTTTTACCTTTTAGGCTATCTCCATACAACTCCGTTCTCCATGCACCTGGAATTACTTTGGAGGAGGATTGCGAAAAAAAACAAAAACTCATAAAAACCAATACCCATGAAATCAACGCGCAGCCATAGTCAAAATTCACGTATTTTTGTATAAATAGCCACATCACCTTGTCATTAGAATTTTTCATAGCAAAAAGGATCCTTCCAAATCGGTCCCAAGGTATTAAAGTTTCGCGACCTATTTTACGTATTGCGGTGATAAGTATTTCACTCTCTATTGTTGTAAACTTGTTAACATTTGCCGTTGTCACTGGATTTCAAAATGAAATTCGAAAAAAGATAACGGGGTTTTCTGCTCCGCTTTTTATTCAAAATGCCAACAATGCAGATTTTTATGAGGCAGATCCAATACAAAACTCACCGTTGGTTGAATCTATACTTTCGAAACAAACGAATGTCCTTGGATATAACCGTGTAGCTTATAAGCCAGGAATGCTCCAAGGTAACAATGCTTCACATGACGTGCTTGGAATATTATTCAAAGGGATAGATCAAAACTACCAACGATCTTTCTTAAAAGAACATTTAAAAGCAGGTAGCATCCCAACGTACGATGGTACCGAAGCCAGTCCTGATATTTTACTTTCCGATAAAATATGCCAGCAACTTGGATTGAAATTAAACGATGAAGTTTCCGCTTTTTTTGTTAAAAACAGGCCCATTTCACGAAAATTAAAACTCGTTGGTATCTACAATACGGGGTTTGAAGAATATGATCAACAAATGGCGATATGCGACATTCGCTTGGCTCAACAGCTTAACGACTGGGGTATAAGTGGGCAATTGGAAGTGGGAGATTCATTGGTTCAGGGTCAACTACCCGTCATTTTAACCCTGCAAGGGAAAACTGAAAATCTTTCTTATGATTGGGGGGAAGGGCCAAGCATGTACCAAGGTAAATTAATTCCCCTTAACCTCAAGGATACAACCTTAAGCGTTCAGTTATCGAAAGTCAACCAAGATCGTTTAGAGTATATTGATCGCTTCAAGATCCATATTCGTTATATCAAGGACAGCACCGTTGAAAATTCTGAATTTCAAAAAATTACTACCAATATTTCTGGAAAGGAATACGATTTTCATTGCCCTATAAACGAACATCAATTGCGCATTTTCAAAGTCTCGGTAATTTCTGGAAATGGAACATCGAACCAATTTTTATCGGGCTATGAAATACACTTAAGCGATTGGTATCAATTGGACAAAACACTGACGGAATTGAAACAACAGATTGAACGTATTCCCAACGATCGAAACGAAATTTTAAAAGTGGTTAGTATTTTCGATTTAGAACAAGATTTATTCAATTGGCTGGCCTTCTTAGACATTAATGTTGTGATCATTGTTTCGTTAATGCTTTTGATTGGAATCATTAATATTGGTTCCGCTTTGTTGGTCTTAATCATCATTCGCTCAAATTTCATTGGATTGATGAAAGCCTTCGGTTCGAGCAATGGATTACTTCGAAAAATATTTTTAGTTCAAGCAGCATACCTAATTTTCAGAGGCTTACTCTTTGGAAATATCATTGGACTTGGAATCTACCTCATTCAAAGTAATTGGGGCATTCTAACCTTAAATCCCGATGTATATTATTTAAACAAGGTCCCAATGGAACTTGATTTCGCGACAGTGGTATTGCTTAACCTTGGAACCTTTATCCTGTGTATGATTTCACTGTTACTACCAAGCAGTTTAATCGCACGGGTTAACCCGATTAAATCCATCAAGTTCAATTAATCCCTGGACAACCTTCTGCGGTCGGCTTCTTTTAAATAAATCTTTCGGATTCGAAGGCTTTTTGGGGTAATCTCCACCAATTCATCCTGCTGAATGTATTCTAAGGTTTCTTCCAAACTCATGATTTTAGCAGGAATGATTTTAACCTTATCGTCCGATCCAGAAGCTCTCATGTTGGTAAGTTTCTTGGTTTTGGTGACGTTGACCACCATATCCCCCGCTCTGGCATTTTCACCAATGACTTGACCTTCGTAGATATCTTCGTTTGGGTTGATGAAAAAGCGTCCTCTCTCTTGAAGGTTATTGATGGAGTATGGAATGGCTGTTCCTTGTTCCAAGGAAATCAAAGAAC
>JBEGMB010000253.1:0-16282 GCA_041183245.1 Bacteroidota bacterium | reverse complement strand
ATAAAGACCATGGCATCACGGTTTCTATACCAAACCCCAATATTTAGACGGTCATAATTTAAGTAACCACCAATATTAAATTCTTGAAACCCGTTTTGATATTGATAAATTACAGCAGGCTTTATGGTTGTGCCGTCTGAATACCTTCCCCTTCTTCCAATAGGAATAGTGCCCCCCATGTGAGCAGTCAATCTCATAGGTAATTTGCTCGTCCCTAAAATCATCGATTCATCAGGTTGATTGATATGATGGGCGGCAAATCCTCCGTAAAAATATTTACTAAAGATAACCATCCCCGCACTGGCATCAAACAAACCTCTTCTCCCCCCCCTAGGAACATCACCAGTTTGGTATATAAACCCTCTTCGCGGATCAATCATATCACCAAAGGTTAATTTTTCCCAATCCAAATATTTTTGAATATAGGCTGCTCGTACTCCGAAGTTAAAAGAAACCTTTCGATTGATTTTTAGGTTGTATGAATAAATGCCGCCAAGCATGGTAGTAGAAATAGTTCCTTCTGCTTGTTGGTCATACATCGCAATAACTCCGACCCCTCCTTTAATATCCTTAACGTATGAATCGAACGCTGCGGAATACGTAACATAGTTTCCTGTTAACTGCGGCCATTCGTTACGGTAATTAAGAGAGATGCGAGGGCACCCTGTAGTTCCAGCAAGGGCAGGGTTTAAATAAATGGGATTCGAGTAAAACTGCGTAAACGTAGGGTCTTGTGACCAAAACGTACTAGAGGTAAAGGCTATGAGAACTAGCAAAATAGCCTTACTCATCTTGAGAAATAAGAAAATACATTTGCGTTTTATCACGAGCGCTTGTACGGATTTAAGTTAACTTGGTTACAAATATCGTAAATATTTTCAAATAATTAAAACACCTTTCCGTTTTTGATGTTTCCCACTATTTTTGCACCATGAAGAACCCGAGCATCTTGTTTTTTTTAATTAGTTTACTTTGGAGCTCTTTCGAAGCGCAGACCATCGAAATCACCTTGCCTTGGAAAGCTTCGGTACCCGTTTCTCTTGGTGAATTTAATTATTTAGTTCCTTCCCTGAGCAATGAATTACCATCAGATGGTATTCCAAGATATCTTTTCAGGCAGGAATTAAAGTCCGTGAATTTTTCTGCTTTAATAAGCTCCATGGATGCTGTTGATGCTAGCTCTGATGAAAGCACTTATCTAAACGAGATTGGCTTTAGTCCCTCTAATTCTTTAAGCTATTCACTGAAAGTAACACGGGCTGGTGAAAAAGCGATGCTGAGTTTTTCTTGTTTCCCATTCTTTTTAGAAAATGGAATTTTAAAAAAATTACGTTCTGTTACAGTAAGTCTAAACCCCAAAGCCCCCTCATCGCTTCAAAAAGACTTTGTTGCGAATTCGGTTTTGGCTCAAGGTGAATGGTATAAAATTGCAATAACCTCGGATGGGATTCATAAAATTGATAAAACCTTGTTAACTGCGCTTGGAATTAATACGAGCGGTTTGAATCCTAACCACATCCATGTATTTGGTAACGGAGAAGGAAGTTTACCGGAATTAAATTCGACACCCTATACGGATGATTTAGCGCAAAATTCGATTTCTATGGTTGGTGCGCAGGATGGTTCATTCGATGATGGTGACTATATACTCTTTTATGGCTATGGACCGCATCAATGGTATCCGAACGGTTCAGTAGAATTCGAGCAACGCAGAAATCCGTATTCGGACAAATCCTATTATTTTATTCACATTAATTCTTCGCTTCCCTCGAAGCTTATTAATCAGGTTGATTATTCCACAGGAGTGGAAAGTTTGACGTATACGAGTTATGACTACAGGGATGTCTATGAGAATGATTTAGTGTCACTAGTCGGTGGAGGAAAGCGATGGTATGGTGAATTATTTGATATAGAATTGTCTAAGACATTCACGTTTTCTATCCCAGCAATCGAAGCAACAACTCCTGTTCGTTTTCGTGTGTCACTTGCTTCTAATGCGTTATCATCTTCAGGAACAGCTCAGAAATATTCGGTCAATGGAACTCAAGTTTACCAAACAACTCTTCCCGTTGCGCCCTATGATTACAACCGGTCTGTAGTTAATTTTACAGCTTCCAATCCTAGTGCTGCTCTAAATCTATCCCTAACGGTAAATCGAAACAATGCAACGACACTAACCTATTTGGATCGAATTTTATTGAACGCACGACGAAATTTAACATTTAGCGGGGCTCAGTTTGGATTTCGCAACTTAACAATCCCCGACTCTTCTGTTATAGTTAAATATCAGTTAAGCAATTTTAATCCATCAGGTTTTGTTTGGGATCTTTCAGTTCCTCACACGCCACGCAAAGTTATAGGAACACTTAATGGTGGTATCTTTAATTTTTGGTGCCAAAAATATTACCGTGAATTTGTGGCGTCAAATGGAAGTGGTTTCCTTACCCCTTCAGCTGTTGGGAGAATTGACAATCAAAATTTACACAGCTTAAGTCAAGTGGATTATCTAATCGTTACTCCTGCAGCCTTCATTAATCAAGCTGAACGTTTAGCGAATTTACATCGTTCGGAAGGACTGGATGTTCATGTCGTTCTTGTCGACCAGGTATACAACGAATTCAGTTCAGGTGCACAGGACCCAACAGCGATAAGAAAAATGGCTAAAATGTTTCATGATCGCTCCCTTCAAAACGGAACAAAAATGATTAAATATTTGTGTCTATTTGGCGATGGAACGTATGATCCAAAGGACCGAATTGACAACAACAACAATTTTATTGTTACGTATCAAGTTGATAACAGTGAAAATCATATTTCCGCATTAGTAACTGATGACTATTTCGGAATGTTAGATGATAACGAAGCAATTTATGATTCTGATTTAATTGATATCGGGGTGGGGCGTTTGCTGATAAGCGATGCAACCCAAGCTAAACAACAAGTTGATAAAATTGAACATTACATGAAGAATGGATCCCAACTGTTCCAATCTGCGAATGCCAATTGTTGTTTAGATGATAATTCTGCCTTAACCTTTGGAGATTGGCGAACAAAGGTGGTTCAAATTGCAGACGATGAGGAAAACGGTTATTTCATTAAAAACGACACGGAACCTCAATATGAAATTCTTAAAGCCAATCACCGTGAGTTAAATGTAGATAAGCTTTATATGGATGCATATACCCAACAAACTTCAGCGGGTGGTCAACGATATCCAGATGTTTTTGATGCGATAACCGATCGAATAAATCGCGGAACCTTAGTGATGAATTATGTGGGACATGGCGGAGAGGTTGGTCTAGCTGAAGAGCGTGTGGTAACTATTCCTCAAATACAATCATGGAAAAATATTAATGCCTTAACGCTTTTTGTTTCGGCTACGTGTGAGTTTACAAAATATGACGATCCTTCCCGAATCTCTGCTGGGGAATGGATGTCACTGAATCCCAATGGTGGCGCCATTGCTTTAATGACTACCACGCGTTCTGTGTTTTTTGGAGTTAATTCAAGTGTTGGATTAGCCTTTTATAATAATGCGTTTGTTCGAGATGCAGCCGGAAATCCAAGAACTTTTGGTGAGATTGTAGAGCAAACCAAGAATGTTGCGCTTTCTTCTGATAACAAACGTAGTTTCACCCTTATAGGTGATCCCGCCTTACGATTAGCCATGCCTAGATTAGGGGTAGTTACAGATAGCGTTAATGGAGCCCCCTACGTTTCAATTGACACATTAAGTGCATTGAGTAAAGTAACCATCAAGGGCCATATTGTCGACGCTAATCAGGCTTTGGTAAGCAATTTTAATGGAACAATAATTCCCTCGGTTTTTGACAAAATTAAAAACAATCAAACCTTGGCACAGGACCCAGGTTCGCCCGTCTTAGATTTTGAATTGCAGCGAAATGTTCTTTACAAAGGAAAAGCAAGTGTGAATAATGGATATTTTGAGTTTAGTTTTATCGTTCCAAAGGATATTGCCTTGAATTATGGTCGGGGTAAACTTAGTTATTATGCCTTTTCTAATCAAACCGATGCAATTGGGTTGGATACAACATTTATTATTGGGGGTATTGACCCGAATGGTTTGGTAGATTCAATTGGACCTGAAATTTCCGCATACCTGAACGATGAGCAATTTGTAGATGGGGGTATAAGTAATGAAGAACCTGTGTTGTTCATCAAATTATTTGATGAAAGCGGAATTAATACCGTTGGAAATGGCATTGGTCACGATTTGATGGCAATTCTCGATGAAGAATCAGCCAATCCAATCATTTTGAATGATTACTATACTTCAGACCTTAATACGTATCAATCGGGTCAAGTGAAGTATCCATTCACTACCTTGGACCCCGGTCAACATACCATTAGTGTAAAAGCCTGGGATGTAAATAACAATTCATCTGATGTTAAAATTTCGTTTATCGTACAAGCGGCTGAAACACCATTAGTTAAAAGATTATATAATTATCCAAACCCATTTTCTACCGCTACTGAATTTATGCTTGAGCACAATCAGTCCTGTGATGTGATGGATGTTCAAATTCAGATTTACACGATTGGGGGAAGGCTTGTAAAAACAATTCAAAGCCAAGTAAATATCCAAGGATTTACCACGAGGGGATTATTTTGGGATGGCCGAGATGATTACGGTGACCGGCTTGCGAATGGGGTTTATATTTATCGATTACAATATCAAAACAGTGAGGGTAAGCGTGCTGAAGAAACACAAAAATTGGTGATATTAAATTAGTTCATACAATAAAGCACCTCGAATTCCGTATATTAGCGCCTTGTATAAATTTTTATTATGCGGATATTTTTATTTTTCCCTGTACTTTTTATTGCCCCCTTGGTGGTTTTTTCACAAGATGCTAACCAAAATAGTTTACAATTAAACACCATTACAACAGCTTTGCCTTTTATGGCTATAACGCCAGATTCCCGAGCAGGAGGAATGGGAGAGGCCGGTACCGCGCTTAGTCCAAGTGCTACTTCGGTATATTGGAATACGGCAGGTATAAGTTTTGCAGAAAAGAACAGCGAATTAAGTTTGTCATACACGCCATGGCTTCGTCAATTGACAAATGACATGCATTTATCGTATTTGTCAGGATATTATCGAGTAAACAAAAAACATTCCATTGGGGGTGCATTACGCTACTTTAGTTTAGGCGAAATAACATTTACTGACGCTTCTGGTAATGTTTTGAGAGATGATAAGCCCAGTGAATTCGAACTTACAGGAGCATACGCATTCAAGCTGTCGGATAAATTTAGTATTGGGGTCAATGGTAAATTTGCTTATTCAAATTTAACGGGTGGATTAACAGTTGCTGGTGTAATGACAAAGCCAGGAAAGGTTGGTGCAGCAGATCTTTCGTTCGCATATTACAATGACCGAATTAAATTGGGAAAAACATCCGCTACCTATCAATTTGCAGCCACAATCAACAACATTGGAAATAAAGTAGCATATTCCGTATTGGCTAAACGTGATTTTATCCCAATGAATTTGAAAATCGGTAATGCCATTGTGGCAAAATACGATTCGTACAACAGTGTTACCTATTCAATTGATATCCAACGATTATTGGTTCCAACGCCAGCATTTTATGATGAAATTGATGGTGAAACGGTTATGCTATCTGGTCGAAGCGGTGATGTGGGTGTTATTAACGGAATGTTGCAATCGTTTTATGATGCGCCCGGAGTTGTAGCTAAGGATGAAAATGGTGATTACATCGTGAATGGAGATGGTACCTATCAAACGGTTAAAGGATCTAAATTGAAAGAGGAACTTTCAGAAATCAACATTGCCGGAGGAGTTGAGTGGTGGTATAATGAAACTTTTGCTGTTCGTACCGGGGTATTCTATGAAAGTAAAAACAAAGGGAATCGGCAATACTTGAATCTCGGGGCAAGTTTAAAATATAATATGTTTGGTATTGATTTCTCTTATTTGGCATCATTAAATGGCCGTCAAAATCCATTGTCTAATACCCTTCGATTCACCTTACGTCTTTATCTTGGCGATAAGCAAGTGAAGGCTGCTGAATAAGCTATGAAATTAAGAATAGGTTTTGGTGTTGATGTCCATCGGTTAGCTTCTGATATTCCATTAATTGTAGGTGGTTTGGAAATCCCTTCTGATATAGGGGCAGTAGGCCATTCGGATGCAGACGTATTGTTGCATGCCATCTGTGATGCCATCCTCGGGGCTGCTAATTTAAGAGACATTGGCCATCATTTTTCAGATAAGGATCCACAATATAAAGGGATTGATTCGAAAATTCTTTTAGCGAACGTGGTTGATTTAATGAAGAAACACGAATATTCAGTGGTTAATATAGATTCAACGGTAATTCTTGAATATCCCAAGCTCAATCCACACATCCCAGCAATGCAATCAATTATTGCTGAATTGTTAGAGGTGGAAATTGATGGCGTTTCTATCAAAGCTACGACCCATGAACGCGTGGATTCCTTTGGAGAAAGTAAGGCAATAAAAGCATATGCTACGGTGCTACTTCAAAAGTAAGTAAGTAATCGTTCTCAGTTTTTTTACTATCTTTGTAGCGAATGGATAAGCAGGTTATTCTCGATGCGCAACAATTCGATTTAACCCTCACAAGGTTGTGCCACGAGCTTATTGAACAACATTCAGATTTCTCCAATACCGTTTTGATTGGGCTTCAGCCCAGAGGGATACATGTAGTTAAGCGATTAAGAGATAAGCTTAATGATATCTTACATGTCTCACCGGTATGCGGATCTCTGGATATTACCTTTTATCGCGACGATTTTAGAAGACGAGAAAAACCTATTATCCCGAGTGTAACAAACATCGATTTTAGCATAGAAAATAAGCAGGTAATATTGGTGGATGATGTATTATTTACGGGACGTACGATACGTTCCGGATTAGATGCCCTCTTAACATTCGGACGACCAACAAAGGTCCAATTGTTAGTATTGATTGATCGAAGGTTTAACAGAGATTTGCCGATTCAAGCCGATTATATAGGTAAATCGGTAGATACCTTGTTCCATGAAAAAGTAAAAGTGAGTTGGTTAGAAGGAGATGGAGAAGATAAAGTAGAATTATACATGAAGGATTTGAATGAATAATTTAAGCGTTTCGCACCTTACTGGAATCCGTGATTTAACAACTGAAGATATTGAGATGATCTTCAAAACGGCTGACTCATTTAAAGATGTAATTAACCGTCCAATTAAGAAAGTTCCTTCTTTAAGGGATATAACCATTGCGAATTTATTTTTTGAGAATTCAACGCGAACTCGACTGTCCTTTGAATTAGCGGCTAAAAGACTTTCTGCGGATGTGGTTAATTTTACTGCGGCTAATAGTTCGGTCAAAAAAGGAGAAACGTTAATTGATACGGTAAATAATATCCTTTCGATGAAGGTGGATATGGTTGTGATTCGTCATGCCTCCCCAGGAGCTGCAAGTTTTTTAACTAAACATATTCCGGCCAAAGTAATTAATGCAGGAGATGGAACACATGAACACCCTACGCAAGCCCTACTTGATGCCTATTCAATCCGTGAGAAATTAGGGACAGTTAAAGGAAAGAAAGTGGCAATCATTGGAGATATCTTGCATTCACGAGTTGCTTTATCAAATATTTATTGCTTGCAAAAACTTGGTGCTGAAGTTATGGTTTGCGGCCCTTCTACGCTGATACCAAAGTATATTGAAAGTCTTGGGGTAAAGGTGTCACATAATTTGCATGAAGCCCTCATGTGGTGCGATGTAGCAAATATGCTTCGCATTCAATTGGAACGACAGGATATTCAGTATTTCCCGAGTTTGCGTGATTATGCGCTTCAATTTGGATTGAACCAAGAGTTGTTAGACAGCTTAGGGAAAGAAATAGTTGTTATGCACCCAGGACCTATTAATCGAGGGGTTGAAATCACTTCTGAAGTTGCAGATGGTGATCAAAGTATTATTTTAAATCAGGTTGAAAATGGGGTAGCCATACGAATGGCAGTTATTTATTTACTCGCTTCGCAAATTGAACGCTGATTTTTGATATATTTGAGCAAATGCCTATTATGAACTTTACAAGTGATGTTCGAAACAATGTGGTGGTGGTTACATCATTGGTTGAAAAACTAGATACCCATACCGCGCCAGATCTTAAGTCAGTTTTTACTTTTGAAAACAAAAATGGACAAAATAAGATATTACTAGACTTAACTAAAACTAAGTTTTGTGATTCTTCGGGTCTTAGTGCAATCTTAATTGCTAATCGGCTTTGTAAAGACACAAATGGTGCTTTTGCAATCGCTGGTGCTCAGCCTGTTGTACTTAAAATGATAGAAATCGCACAATTAGATCGCGTGTTTAGGATTTTTCAATCCGTTGAAGAAGCCCTAGCCAATTTTGAATAATTTTAATGCCTTAGTGCTTGGCAGCTCCGCTGCTGTTCCTACAACCGAACGTTCTTGTTCAGCTCAATTAGTTCATTGCAATAACCGTTATATACTTATTGATTGTGGCGAAGGCACACAACAGCAACTTCGAAGGTTTAATGCCCCATTTCAGCGCATCAATCATATTTTAATTTCTCATTTGCATGGGGATCATTTTTATGGTCTACCCGGATTGCTTGGAACCATGAGTTTATTAGGAAGAACCACAGGCATTAAATTGTATGGACCTCCAGAATTATTGGAAATTCTCACCGTTATATTTAGAGCTAGCGAAACTAAACTTACATTCAACTTCACGTTTATTCCTCTTGAAATGAAATCAAAAGAGGTGATTTATGAGGATGAGGGAATGTGTATGGCTGCTTTTCCACTTAAACATCGAATCAAAACGTTTGGATTTAGTGTAGAAGAAAAATTCCAACGCTTAAAGATTAACAAAAATGCTGTGGAAGGAAGCACCCTAAGTAATGAACATTTAAGGCTCTTAGCGCAAGGCAGGGATTTTCAACGAATCGATGGGTCTTGGGTATTTTATAAAGATTATACCTTACCTACACCACCATCAAGGATTTATAGCTATTGTTCGGACACAAAACCTTTTCCTGCACTTAAATCATACACGGAAGGAACCACTACTTTGTATCATGAAGCTACGTTTTTATCTGATAAATCGGATAGAGCAAAGCAAACCTTTCATTCCACTGCCGCAGAAGCAGCAAGTTTAGCCAAAGAAATTGGTGCACGAAAACTTTTAATGGGCCATTTTTCTTCAAGATATCCCAATACAGATCAACACATAGAAGAAGCCAAAGAATACTTTGAGCATGTGGAGGCTGTTATCGATGGCGTCACCTATCAAATCGAATAATTACGCGTAATATGTTCGAAAATGGTTTTACTTTGGGACAGAAGTTCTGTATCATCAATGTCATTTACATTTAACCCATATTTAGCTTGTTGAACACTTAAATACCAAGCATTTATTTGATTGGCATCGGATTCATTTATAATTCCCAATTCGGCTAACAAGGTTTCTTTGGTTTCATGGGCCATATTTTTATTTAAGCCCAATGCGAGTGCATTAAATATGATTCGCTCAATGTCTGATATGGATCCTTCATTTATTGCATTTTGGAATTGTTCCTTGAGTATTGACCCACTAATTTGGGGGCTAAAGCGTTCTTGTTTGTTGATTTTTGTTTCGCTAATCGATGGATTGACTTGTACCGGTTTCTTGCGAAGATAGATCAAACCAAGGGTGGCTAGAAATAATACAGACACTAAGGAAAGTATACCCCAAGTGATTAGGTTTTTATTTGAAGAAGCGGGTTCTATTGGTTTGGTTATATTATCCGGTTTAATCACCGTAGTTGTCCCTTTTTTTGTGATTGGGGTGTTCGTTTGAACATCAGTAGATTTGAAACCATCCAATGTAAGCGTAACATATGCTTCTTTCTCTGGGTTGAAATAACTAATTAACAGGTCATTAATTTCTTTTCTTTCGTTATTGGTAGACTGAAGCGTGTAATTATAAATCATTTTACCTTCAGCTCCCTGAGCACCAAAAGAATAGGCTTCTGTTAAGGCGGGTTTACCAAATTGAATCAGTCCTTTGCTTAGTTTTAATTTTGGCGCATCAACATTGTGCAAATTACCTTTTCCTGTAAGCACGAGCTCAAGTTTTAAGATGTCCCCTTTTTTATTACAAGTCCCACTATACTGGCATTTTGCTTCTAACGAACCCACAAAACCTATAAAGGACTTTGGAGCATTGTTAGGCAATGGCTTAACATTAACATTCGCGCCGGTAGAAACCACCGCCAAGCCATCAAAGTGCTGTCGCAAAACGAGTTTGAATGGGTTAATTTGTAATGCACCACTACCGGTTGGAAAGAGAAGATTTTTGTCGTGTGTAATAACATACATTCCTACACCTTTTACGGTTTCTTTACGAGCAGTTAGGTTTTGTGCATTATCCAATGCTTGCTTATCAATACTCTGGTCAATTTTATAGGTTTGATAATCTTCAATACTTGTTGGAGCGAATCGTGAATACACTTTGGCTTGGACGATCAAGGGTTCGCCTTCGTATAATGATGTTTTGTTTACTTCAATTACGCCAAAAGCTAGTTGCTTGAGCTGTTTAGAAGTTATAGTTCCATTGCCATTATCTACATTTTCCTTTTGAACGGTAACTTGAACCATATTTGATTTGAATACATGCTTACCTCGTTTGACGTAGGCCGGACCAATGCTGAACGTTCCTGTCTTTTTAAAACTCCCATTTTGAGAATAATAACTAATGGTGTTAACGATTCCGGTATTGTAATCAACTTCTTGTTCCATCCCGCTCATTACATCGTATCCTCTGACAAATTCCGATGGGAAGTTAATGGTGATTTCACCCTCTATATTCGATTTAACTGTGATAATTAACTCATTACCAAGTGTGATTTTAGTTTGGTCAACCTCTAATTTTACAATAGGTTTTTGGGCATGTAAAATGCAAACGATTCCAATCAAAATAAGAGTAAATAGTTTTGTCATTACCAATCTTTATTCGACGAATTTTTGGATTTAGTCTTACTTTTCCCATTGCCCATCTTTCTTCGAGTTTCTCCTTCTTTTCTTGCAAGCTCATCTAATTTTCGTTCTACCTCTTTTTTAGGAAGTTTGCTTTGGCTTGATTGTCCGTTTTTATTGGAATTCTTATTGTTGTTATTTCCGCTTTGTGGATCATTTTTTTGCTTTGAATCCGAAGGATTTTTATTAGGTTTTTTTTGCTTGTTTGGTTTGTTTTTTTGTTCTTGATTTTGCTGTTGACGAATAGCTTCGCTAAGGTTGTACCTTGTTTTATCATTAGAAGGATTCAACCTCAAGGCTTCTTTATAGGCTTTAATTGCCTTGGCGTAGTCACCTTTTTCAAAATATGAATTTCCAAGATTGTGCTTTATTCGGGCCTTTTCAGTCTTGTTCTTTACCGACTTTAATTTTTTCTGATAAAAGTGAATGGCACCTTTGTAATCTCGTTGACGATACTTTGTTTGAGCAAGTTCTTCGTCAATGCCTCCTTTTGATTTCGCCTTTTCGTATTGTGATTTGTATATACGTTCAGCGTCTGCGTAGTTTTTTTTATGATAAGCTCGGCGGGCTGCGTCAATGGAATCGACCCATTGTTGAGCAAAACCCCAATGAATGATAATTCCAAGAAAAAGAACAAGGTAATGTTTATTCATTCGCTTTAATTCCTTTAACTAAAATCCAACCGCTTAACGAGATCAATGCAAGCAATACGGCGTATTCGTAAATACTAGCCTTGATTTCAAAGTCCAAATTTCGTGATTTTGTTGATTTCGCGTGGTTAATTTCTGTTAATATCGCATCCAAATCTGGATAAGCTTCACTGGTAATTATTGCGGTTCCATTCAGGCGATTAGCTAAATCTTTTATGAAACTAGGATTAGGCGCTGAATTCACGGTGAATCCGTTCGCATCTCTTTTATTTGCTGAATTAGGATCTTGTGGGTCCTCTGGAATCGGACCACCATTAGTTGATCCAATTCCAATTCCATAAAAAGCAATTTGTTGTTCACGAATGAAATTATAAATCTCACTTTGCTGATTTTCATGATCCTCACCATCGCTAATCATAAGAATACACTTGGGATCATTATTCTTTGAGAACATTAAGACACTTGTTTCTAATGCTTCAATAATATTCGTTCCTTGATTTGAAATATAGCTGGATTGTATTTCTTCAGTAAACAGTTGTGCGGTCTGATAATCGGAAGTCAAGGGTAATTGAACCATAGCGTCTCCAGCGAATACACAAAGGCCTATTTTTTCACCCGAAAGTTGATTAATTAAGCCGCCAATGGTCCGTTTTGCTACCTCAATCCTGGATTGACCTTGCAAATCCCTAACATTCATGGAATTGGATATATCCAAGCAAATGGCGATTTCTAACGATTTAGATACCCCTCTTACTTTCTTTTTTCCAAATACCGGTTGCGCTAAAGCAATAATGATAAAACATAAACTCAAGGTCAGAAAAAACTGCGATACAGTCGTTATAAATGGGCTTGTTTCTTTATTATATAACGGACTGCCATATTGTTTTTTTAATGTTTCTTTTATGCGTTGATTTCTATAATAGGCAAGATAGGTGATTGGAATAATCCAAAACATATATAGATATGCTGGCTTTGTGAAGATTAGTGTTGATTTACCTTGAGGGGTTTGACTAAAATAATAATTGAGTCCACCAAGAATAAGTAAAATCACCCCAATGGATACGAAACTGTATACTAAATATTTCCTCATTTTCATGTTCTTACTCATTTATTTGAGGTAAATATAAAAATGACGTTGCGGTCAAGTAAATCAGCATGAACACTAAGGCCCAGTTTAAAAATGCTTGAGGGGTTGGAGGAGGATCTGCTTGAACTACCTTGTGTGTAATTTTTCGTTTTTCCATCACCTCAATCTGCTCATATATTTTTTTTAGTCCATCATTGTCTGTAGCTCTGAAATACATTCCTCCCGTACTTGTTGCAATTTGTGTTAGCGTTTGCTCATCAATTTCAACCGGCATGTTTTCGTAGATTATTCCCGTTGAAGTCATAATTGGAGTGGGGGCAACGCCATTACTGCCTATGCCTATTGTATACACACAAATATTTTTTTCTTTCGCCAATAGCGCGGCATCTATAGGGCTAATATCGCCGGAATTATTACTTCCATCCGTGAGTAAAATAATTACTTTAGATTTTAATTCATCATTTCTAAGTTGCACAACGGCTGTACCTAATCCTGTTCCGATGGCAGTTCCCGGTTCCATTTCCATTCCATCTGCTTTAGTTAGCTGCGTAATTAAAATGGGGTAATCAAGCGTTGGGGGGCAACTTGTAAATGCTTCTCCCGCATATTGTACCAACCCTATTTTATCACCATTTCGGCCATTAATAAAATCTATCGCAACTTCTTTCGCAGCCTCCAATCGATTAGGTTTAAAGTCTGTTGCATACATTGACATAGAAACATCCATTGCTAGCATGATGTCGATTCCAAATTTGTTTTCTTCATGTTTTTGGTCGCTTTGCTGCCATGAATAGGGTTTAGCCATAGCAATAATCAGCAAGGTGAGTGCGGCAGCAGGAAGCAATACAATACAGAAGCGAAATAGAGATAAGAAATTAAATTTACTTCCATTTAAGGGTTGAATAGTACCGTTATACTTCCAATCCCCACCACGTCGACGGTCCAAGAAATATAACCAACCCACGACGATTGGAACAAGCAATAAAGCCCAAAACCAAGTTGGTTCTAAGTACTCATATTGGGTTATATTTAAATTCCAACGATTAAACATGGGATGTTTCTACAGGGCTGCTGATAATTACTACTTCTTTCGACCATTCAATTAATTTTTCATGGTCACTCGCGGGAAGTTCGCTATTGGCGAATTTCACTGCGTCTACTTCTTTAAAAATTAGGCTTATCTGAGTAATGAGGTATTCATCTAATTTTAGTGCCTTAAGTAGCAAGATGGTTTCAAAGGTTGTTCGTTCCAATAAATTTATATTGTAACGGGATGACAAGTACCAGCGAAGAATAAAACTTAATTCCGTGTAATGGAGTTTCTGGTCTGTGCTCCATTGCTGCTTAGCAACTAATTTTTCAATGGATTGAAGGGTCTGCTGCTTCAACGTCAAGGATTCGGGTTCGATCGGTGAACCCTTAGTCCTTTTCTTATAAACTACAATGAATAATCCTATGAATAATAAGAGTAATGGGATCCACCAATATTTGGATAAAACTTCTGTCCATACGAGCTCTTTTTTAAAGGGTGTATTTGATTCGTTAATGTCGTAAATACGCACTCCTTTTTTAGCTGGAACAAAGGTGGATTGTACAAGGATTGATGTAAAATAGCTCATTTGACTATCCATGGAATAGGGGAGTGGCTGGAGGACAAGGGTGCCGGTGTCCCAGGGGATTAATTTAAAATTGGCGCGCCATAGCTTAGATCCGCCCGCATCGATTATGGTGTCGCTATAGCTCAATATTTCCAAATCCTTAAATTCCGTTCCCTTTAAATTGGATTTAGCGGAAATTCGGTTGCAAGGAAAATATCCCAGGGGTGGATTAAACGCTATGTCCTGATTCTTTAGTAGACTTATTTCGTAATTAACTTCAAGGATTCCGCCGACAGTTATTTCTTTACTTGAAACATAGGTGTTCGGTTCTTGAGCCACGGTGAGCCACGGTGCAGAAATTAAGGCAACAAATAGAACGAGTTGTTTCATTTTCGTTGGTTAAAAAATGCAGTTAAGGGTTCTATGATCGATGTATTGGTTTGTAAATTTATTAAAGGTATGCCCCGTGTTTTTAGGTCGTGTTCTACTTTTTCTTCATGTGCAAGAAAGTTGGATTTAAAGGCTCTTTTGAAATACTGAGAAAATCCATTAACCCATTCGGTTTTACCGGTTTCGGGGTTAACTACTTGATAAATAGCAGGAATTCGCAGTTCTTTTTCACTTGGGTCATTGATTTTCACGCCAATTAAGTCATGATATTTTTTTGTTAAGTATAATTCATCTAGGTTGAGTGATTCATCCACAAAATCAGTGACTAAAAAACAAATTGCACGTTTTTTTTGGGTCTGTCGAAGCGCTTTTAATGGTGCGCTTAGCGTTGTGCCTTTATGAACGGGGTTGAACGCAATGAGGCGGTCAATCATATACAAGATGTGTTCCCGTCCTTTTTTTGGTGGGATATAGCATTCTACATCATTCGAGAAGAAAATAGCCCCCGTTTTGTCATTGTTAACCAGGGCAGAAAATGCGATGGTGGCTAAAAATTCTACGGCTTTTTCAATTTTAGAATGGTGGTCTGTGCCATAATAAAACGAAGCAGACACATCAATTAATACCATTACGGATAATTCGCGTTCCTCCTCAAATACTTTTACGTAGGGTGTGTTATATCGAGCGGTGACATTCCAATCTATGGTACGTATTTCATCTCCATATTGGTAATCGCGAACCTCGGCAAAAGACATACCTCGTCCTTTGAATGCCGTTTTATATTGACCTGAATATAAATCTCTTCGGAGTCCTTTGGTGGCTATTTCAATCGTTCGAATCCGTTTCAGTATTTCTTCTCTGTTCATGAATTAAGGAACTTCGATGCGAGAAACAAGTTGTTGAATTAGGTCGTCGGATTTCAAATTAGCCACTTCTGCTTCATAGGTAAGACCAATTCGATGTTTTAGTACATCCGTGGCCATGGCTTGTACATCATCTGGAATAACGAATGCACGTCCTTTAAGAAATGCGTGGGCTTTAGCAGCCATTGCAAGGTTGATACTCCCTCTGGGTGAGGCCCCAAAAGACAGGTAATTTGCTAGGTCACCTGCGCCATATTCCGCAGGGTTTCTGGTTGCAAATATCAAGGATACAATGTACCGTTCAATTTTATCGTCCATGTATATTTGTTCCACAAGGGATCTCATCCGTTCGATGTCAACCAACGATAGGACAGGATTCACCTTCAAATTCGAAGTGGGGTTAATATGGTTTCGAATAATTAATAATTCTTCCTCTTTGGATGGATATCCGATATTGACTTTAAGCATAAATCGGTCTACTTGTGCCTCCGGTAGCGGATAGGTGCCTTCTTGTTCAATGGGATTTTGAGTAGCCATTACAAGAAATGGAGAGGGCAACATAAAGGTTTCATCGCCTATAGTTACTTGTCTTTCCTGCATGGCTTCCAATAAGGCGCTTTGAACTTTGGCCGGAGCTCTGTTTATTTC
>JBEGMB010000252.1:0-4027 GCA_041183245.1 Bacteroidota bacterium | reverse complement strand
AACCTAAATCGCTCAAATCCTTCTCTTAATTGATGTAGAAGTCTTTCTTTTTCGGCCGTTGAAATAAATGCCGCGTGAATTGCCATCTCATTGACGCGCTGAATCTGTCCCACGCTCCATCCTTTTGTTTTTACCAACCAACGGTACTCATCTTCTAAAGTGACATTGGAAATGGCCCTGCCATCGGTGTTTATACTAAAGGAAAGATTTTTATCCACTAATTTTTGAATAGGGTAATCTGTTCCTGGTGAATAAACCTGCGTAATGTGGTTGCTGGTAGGACAAATTTCCAAATGGATTTTGGCTTGTTTAAGCGTTTCCGTTAAATGCGGGTCTTCAACGCTTCGAATCCCATGTCCTATGCGCTGAATACCGAGGCAATTTAGCGACTCCCAAACCGATTCGGGACCACAGGCTTCCCCCGCATGTGCCGTACAAGGAATACCAGCGTCTCTAACTTTTTGAAAAGCGGCTTGATGATTTTGAATACCATAGCCCGCTTCATCTGCAGCAAGATCCAAACCTACTACGCCCTTGCCAGAGAATTCCAAAACCAATTCCGCCGTTTCGTCGCTTTGTGCTTTAGTAAAATGGCGAAGCGTACACAAAATAAGATTTACCTTCACCTTTCCACGATAGTCCTGAACGGCAGCCAAACAAGATTCCACTACCTCCTTTGGCGTTAAGCCTTTTTCAAGGTGTTGAAGGGGGGCAAAACGCAGTTCCGCATACACTACGTTATCCTCCTCGAGTTGGTGAATAACGTCTAGGGTAGCATCGTACAGTTGTTCCTGAGATTGCATCAATGCAATCGCTGCTTTTGCACAGGCTAAATAATCATTAAGGGAACAACAATCAATAGGTGCGTTGTAAATTAACTGGTAATCTTCACGCGAAATTCCCGGAACATACTTTGAAACAAATTGAAAACTTAATGAGCAATCAATGTGCAGGTGTAACTCTACTTTGGGAAAATTATAGGTCATACCTCAATACCCTGTTTGAGGATTCCCTTACTTAAGTTGTTCGTTCGAAAATTGATATACGGGGAGTTTCTCTCCTTCAAACTCAATTACCTCTACCCCACACATAATTAAAAGCCTTCCCAACATCAGCCTATTCATTTCGGAATTTGGCGTCATGGTAAAGGTTCCTGTATAGGTATTCGCATCAAACGTTGTTGTAAAATTTTGTTGAAAGTCCTCGGACTTGGTGATGACTGTTTCGGGTAACACGTCGGCACCAAATCGAAATGTGATAACACCTGTTGCTTTCTGGGCGGCATATTCAGCCTTCGAAGGGGCTACGGCATAAACCTGTGCTTTCAAAGACATAACCGTTAGAAAGACACAAACAAAAGAGAAGAATAATTTTTTCATGGGTTAAATATTGTTCGAATGTATAAAAAATTGTTCACAAAACGTCAGATTTTTAAAAACGGTTGCCCCTACTAGGCTATAAGTTATGTCTAATTAAGCCTTGCGATGATTTTTCAACAATTCATACGGTAGTGATCCTCCTTTCGTTTTTTTAGACCAATTTTTAAACCCCTACTATTCATGCATTTACGTTTTTTTAATAGCCTTTGGTGTGCTTTGTTTTCTTTCTTCGCTCTAAGTCAAAACTCGCCCTGTCCTAATGTGGATGTTTCTCAAGGTAATTTTTCGAATTGGGTAGGAAACACAGGAAGCTATTATGCTCCGGGCAACAATGTCGGTATTGTGAACGGTAGACATACCATCATTACCCAAGCAGCTTTTGATCCAAACACTTGCAATCAATTACCGATTATTCCACCGGGTCACACTCAATCCATCCGTTTAGGAAACATGCAAACGGGAGCCCAAGCAGAACAGCTTTCCTATACGATTCAAGTAACCCCTCAAAGCACACTTTTCGTTTATAAATATGCCGTTGTTTTGGAAAATCCAGGTCATCCATCCGTCCAACAACCAAAATTTGAAACTCGCATTCTTAACGCAGCAGGGATGCCTATTGGTGGGGCATGTGGAACCTACACCGTTTATGGAGGTCAACCCGGACAGAATTTTCAAACCTGTGCAGGTAAAACGTGGCTTCCATGGACCACCGTGGGGATGGATTTAACGCCCTATCTCGGACAGACAGTACAAATCGAATTCACCACTTGGGACTGTGCACAAGGTGCCCATTTTGGCTATGCTTATATTGTAGCCGAATGCCAACCCTTAAGCATTGATGTCAACTATTGTGGAGGGAACCAACCATTAATCCTTACCGCGCCATCGGGGTTTCAATCCTATGTGTGGCAACCCGGTAATCTTACTGGGCAACAGGTTACCGTGAACCAACCGAACGGTATTCAGTCCTACACCTGTACAATGACAACGTATTCAAACCAAGGAACGTGTTCCGTAAATCTAAGCGTACAAGCGGCGCCTACCATCCTTCAAGCTTCTATGAATTATAGCCTTGGTTGCCAAAATCAACCCATTGCTCTTCAGGCGAATAATACCCTTACCACCAACGCTCCAAATGTCGTGCTTACCAATCAATGGATTGTTCCAAACGGGAATATTCTTCAAAGTGTAGGCAACAATGCCCAGGCACTTTTCAATGGAGCTGGAGCACAAAATGTTATGCTCATAGTGCAGTCTTCCAATGGATGCGTGGATACTGCGACCCAATCCATTCAAGTCCTTCCAACCCCCCATTTATCTCCTCAGATTAACCATCCTTGTATCGAACAACAAACCCAATTTAGTCTTCAGGGCACAACAGCATTATCGCAGGCAATATGGAATTTTGGGGACGGTACTGCGCCCGTTAATTCCCTCAATCCTGTTCATACGTATACTCAAGCGGGAACGTATGTAATAAGCTTAATTGAAATGGGGACGAATGGATGCACAGATACATTGATTGATAGCCTAACCATTCATCCCTTGCCTCAAATCACTGCAGGGCTTGATACCTTCATTTGTCCGGGGAATGGAGTTTTATTACTTGCAGGAGGTGGGATTTCCTATGCATGGGAAAATGGACTAACCCAAGGACAAACGTATGTTCCTATTGTGGATCAATTTCTTTCGGTAGTAGGAATGGACAGTTTAAATTGTTTTAGCACCGACAGTTTCTTTGTACAAATTCATCACGTGGATTCCATTCATACTTTTCAAGACAGCTCCATCTGCCTTGGAGACAGCCTTGCTTTGATCAGCTCACCGCTCAATAACGTTTGGTGGGAAGCCGGTATTTCCGAGGGCCAATGGGTTAGTCCACCACAAGGCTTTCATTCCTTTGTGGTTCATGGTCAAGATGGAAACGGTTGTTTGTCATCGGATTCGGTACAAGTAACGGTATTGGGTTTGCCTCCGGTTTATGCAGGACTGGACACTATTGTTTGTGCGGGGAGCCATGTATGGCTTAGCGCCTCGGGAGCACAAAGTTATAGTTGGTCCAATGCCTTAATGAATCAAATGGCCTTTCAAGTTCAAGAAAACACGGTATTGACCGTAGTAGGTATGGATCAAAACGGTTGCCAACAAAGCGATACGCTCGAATTAAGTGTAGATCCTATTCCCGCCTTGGCGTTTGACGTTTTACCTAACGCGGGGTGTGTTCCTTTGACAACAACGGTATATAATCAATCCACCGGGAATGTATTTACGGATGTACAGTGGTTGTTTAGCGATGGAAGTTCTGCGGTTGGAGACTCGGCAATTTTGATATTTGAACAGGTTGGTTGTTTTGATGGAACACTAACAGTCACAACACAACTGGGATGTACCTACAGTGAAACCCAAGTGCAAGCCCTTTGTACCTATCCCCTACCCTTAGCAGCCTTTAGTGTAGCAAACCAAACCCTTACCACGGTGACCAATGGATCCCTCCTGGAAAACCAAAGCCAGGGTGCAAATGCTTATTGGTGGGAATTTGGTGACGGAAGTATCGGGGAGACATCCTTCGAACCCTATCACACCTTTCCAATAGAAAGTGGTGGGGATTATCTAGTGACCTTAATTGCTATAAATGCTTACGGTTGCAT
>JBEGMB010000251.1:0-10517 GCA_041183245.1 Bacteroidota bacterium | reverse complement strand
CACGTTGCGTGTTGTGCTTGCACATCATTTCAAAGGTCCAGGCGTCCAATACAGGCTGAATCCAAGTCTCTTCAGCATCGATAAACAAGCGCACTTGGTTTTTTGCCGCAGCTTCACAAATGCGTTCGAAGCGGGATTTCACCGCTGCAATTTCTTTCAGTGTTTCTGGATTCGGTGTTAAGGAGTTATCCGATGCGATTTCAAGTAATTCAAAGCGACCAATGCCCGACACTTTGAACACCGCAAAAGGGATCGATTTCGAGGTCTTTGCCATGTCAATGGTAGAAATGATAATTTGAGTCGTATGTTCAAAATCATCATCCGATGTTTTGCCTTCAACTGAATAGTCTAAGATGGTACCTACACCAAATGCGCCTAATTCTTCAATACGTCCTGTACAATCCTCAATGGTTTCACCTCCACAAAATTGCTTGAAAATGGTAGCTTTAATTATGCCGGAAATCGGTAGCCGAAGCGCTAATGCAAGGTTGGTTGCCCATTTGCCAAAACTCACAACACTCGGTGATGCAATGACTTTGAATAATAAATTGGCACGTCTTAAGTCACGGTCCGATTTGGATTTAAATGCGACTTCGGTATTTGTAAAATCTAACATATACAAAATTAACGCTTTTTTGGGAGTCAACGCGGCATAAAGTTTAATACCTTTGACCTATGATGACCATCCAATTTAATGGGACTCCAATTCATGTCGGTTCGCTGGAATCCGGTCCGTTTAACGTGTTGTTGGAGGAGTACAGCACGCGTAAAAAGGTCATTGTAGTGGATGAAAACACCCACGATTGTTGCCTCGAGTATTTGCTCACAGCCTTTCCTTCGCTAGAAGAGGCGGAAGTGATGTTACTGCCTGCCGGAGAAGAGAATAAAGCCCTTGAAGTTTGTTATCAGGTATGGTCAGCTATGCTGGAATATCAGATTAATCGAAACGACCTAGTGATTAATTTAGGAGGTGGTGTGGTAACTGACCTTGGGGGGTTTATCGCCTCGGTTTACAAACGTGGGATTGATTTTATTCATATTCCAACGTCACTGATGGGAATGGTAGATGCCGCGATTGGTGGGAAAAACGGAGTGGACTTGAACGGACTAAAGAACATCATCGGAACCATTACTCAACCCCAAGCGATTTTTGTAGATGCTGGATTTTTAGAGACCTTACCCGCCGAGGAGATTTTCAACGGGTATGCTGAAATGTTGAAGCATGCACTTATTTTAGATGCTGCATATTGGAACCAGCTGAAGGTGCTTAATACAGAGGAAGAGCTAATTCAATTGACAAACATTATTAGATCCATAGAACTTAAAAAACAAGTAGTAGAGTTGGATCCAACCGAAAAAGGGCAGCGGAAATTATTAAATTTTGGTCATTCGCTTGGACATGCCTTGGAATCATATTTTTTAAGCAAGCAACCTATTGCCCACGGTCATGCCGTAGCACTTGGAATGATTGGGGAAAGTTATGTTTCCTATAAACGTGGTGTACTTGCCTTAGATGCATACCGAGAAATTGAGCAATGCATTATTCGTGTTTTCCCTATGCTAGAAATCCCAGAGGAAGCCATAGAAAAACTGATAGAACTCATGCGAAACGATAAGAAGAACGAACGTAATACCTTGAATTTTGTCCTATTGGAATCCATTGGAAAAGCACAAGTCAATGCAGAAATGACTTCATCAGAAGTAGGGGAGGCCTTACTTCATTTATCCCTACTTGCGCAACACGGCAACTAACAAAAAAGGCCCCCAAGGGAGCCTTAAACATGCTAATTGATGAAATCCATTAACGGATGATGGTCATTTCATCTACAATGTGTTTCGCTCCAGAAAATTTATCGATGATAAACAATACGTAACGAATATCCACATTAATGGTCTTCTGTAGGTTTGAATCAAAAATTACATCCCCGGCCATTGCTTCAATGTTGCCGTCAAATGCCAATCCAATTAATTCTCCTTTACCGTTTAATACAGGAGATCCAGAGTTTCCTCCAGTGATGTCATTATTCGTTAGAAAGTTTACTGGCATATGACCGTCTTTGTCTCCATATTCTCCGAAATCTTTTGTGTTATTTAACTCAATTAATTGCTGCGGTAAGTCAAACTCTTCATCCTTCGGCTTGTATTTATTAATCGTGCCTTGCAAGGTGGTGTAGTAGTTCACACGGGCGTCATTTCGTTTATCTGCCGGTAACGCACTCACTGACCCATAAGTCAAACGCATGGTACTGTTTGCGTCTGGATATTTTACGGGGCTTAAACCAGACTCACGCATTCCTTTTACCAATTTACGGTAAGCTTTCATATAGTCTGCTTGTAACTGTTGCATTTCTGGCGTAGTTGCATTCAAATGTGCGATTAACTCTTGAGAGAATTTAATCATCGGATCATTCGCGATTTCATTCTTGGTCTCTCCGTTGATCCACGACATTAATTTTTCTTTGTTACTGAACACAGAAGTAGAAAGCATAGTAGTTACGCGCATTGCTACTGCGTCAGGACTATCGAACGAAGCAGGAAGTTTATATCCAGCGTTCATGATGTATAGCATTAGACCGTTTAAAAGAATGTCTTTTTCCGTAGGTAATGAAACGGTGGCATAAAATTCTTCTACGGAGGCTAGCACACTTTCTTTTAACTCTTTTTTCTTAGTGGCATCAGCTTTTTCGTATTCCATTAATTTCGCGCCTAGGTTTCTTGAAATCATAGCAAATTCCGAAGACCGCAATAAGATGGAGAGGTAATTATCATGTCGAGACTTTTCGTTGGTAGCCGCATAGTATTTGTTAATAGTAGCCACTACATTTCCGTATTCTTTACGGTTTTTACGTTTGTTTGCCCATTTGTCGAATGCGGCTTCGTTAATTGCTTTTGATTTTGCCGTTTCAAACTTCGTTAAGGCATCAATCATTCCTTGACGGTTTTTCCAATAGTTTGCTAACCTTGCATATTTCGAAGCATAGTTCAAACGAACTTCATCGTCTTTGTCCATGTAATTCTTCATGGCATCCATGGCTGTTTTAGAGGCTTCAACCCAAGCAGGGTAGGCATACTTAACATTTTGGTCGATTCCTGAGGCAGGCAACCAACGGTTGGTTCGACCTGGAAAACCAAGAATCATGGCGAAATCACCTTCCTTAATCCCTTGAATGTTAACTTTCAAGTGAACTTTTGGTGCTAATGGAACATTCTTAGTAGAGTACTCAGCCGGATTGCCGTTAGCATCTGCATAGATTCTAAACATGGAGAAATCACCGGTATGACGAGGCCATTCCCAGTTGTCGGTGTCGCCACCAAACTTACCAATTGAATTAGGAGGTGTACCTACCAAGCGAACGTCTTTATAGTCTTGGAATACGAAATAGTAGTATTCGTTTCCTTGGAAAAAAGAACGCACATTGACTACATATTTTCCACCTTCACTGTTTTCTTTTTCAATTAAGGCAATTTCTTCTTTAATGATTTTCTCGCGTTCCGCTTCTGTCATTTGGTCATTTACTTTACCTAAAATTCGTTTAGAAACATCATCCATTCGAACAAAGAAGCGAACGAACAGAGATTTTGGTTTCAACTCGTCGGCTTTCGTTGCTGCCCAATACCCATTGGTAAGGTGGTCTTGCGCTGGGGTAGATAATTCAGCAATGGCGTCATATCCGCAGTGATGATTGGTTAATACTAGGCCTTGAGATGAAATCAATTCAGCGGTACAACCCCCGTTAAATTGGACAACAGCATCCTTTAAACTAGAATGGTTAATGCTGTAAATTTCTTCGGCTGTTAATTGCAATCCGAGTTTCTCCATATCACGTTGATTCAAACGTTCAATGAACATTAAGAACCACATTCCTTCGTCGGCTCGAACAAAGAACCCAACAAAAAGGACAATGGCTAAGAGTGTGTGTTTCATGTTTTTCATAGTTTTCTGAATTAAGGATGGCTAATATAGTGAAATAAGTAGAATTTAATTCGCTTTTTGTCCACGCGATTTTTGAATGCGTTGTTTTTTCATTCGACTCAAGGATTCAGGTAGGATTCCTAAATAGGAGGCAATTTGGTGTTGAGGCACAAGTTGCTCTATGCTTGGGTGACGTTCGATGAGCGCTAGATATCGTTCTTCAGCACTGGCAGAAACTGTGAGGAATAAGCGTTTTTGTAAGACAGCAAGGGTTCGCTGTGCCATCATTCTAAACAAGCGCTCCATCTGCGGGATTTGCTGAAAAATCTCATCTATTCCGTCATGCGTAAAAGCAAGAACCCAAGTGTCCTCTAACGCCTGAACATTTAGTTGGGAAGGAGAGCGCAATTCAAAACTCGCTAAATCCCCAATCCACCAATCTTTAAAACCAAAATACAAGACATGCTCTTGAGTTTTTCCGTCGATATAGAATACTCGCATAGTGCCGGCGATAATGAAAGCTTGTTCAAATCCCAAGTCTCCTTCACGCAGGAAATACGTTTTACGTTTTATATTGCGCAGGGTAAAACGCTGTTTTATAAACGCTTTGTCCGTTTCGGAAAGCGTAACCCGTTGTTGGATATAGTTGAAGAGGTCATGGTAAGCGTTCTCTTCCGTTACGAGAGTTGCATTCGAATTCTCCATTCTTTAGGATATAAATTGTTAAAACGATTTCCAAGGTGCTTAATAAAGCCTAAGCCCATTTCTTTAAAGGTTACAATATAAAACCCCGGATCCTGGGCTTCAATCGGAAAGGTTTCGCCTCGTAAATATTGCAGGGCTTCACGTTCCGTAAGTTCAATGCGTTTAATGTTAGTATCTATTGAATTCATCAAGGCCAACTCATGAAAGGGAATCCATCCTTTTGGACTTTGTTCCGCGATTTTGACTCCTTTTTTTATAATTCGAAGCGGACTGTCAATTGATTTGAGCAGCGCGTGTGTTTCCTTACTTAGCAAATGTAGCCCTGTTCGTTCTTCAATCAGGACTTGGTTTTCTGAAAGCGCTATTCCAAAGATTGGATTTTTCGAAACAGGACCTTGCTCATTTCCAAGCGATCGAATTATTGTTCCATTTTTACGCAATACAGCAATATATAATCCTTCAGATTCTGTAGTACCGGGGAGGAAATAATGTCCGAGCTTGCTGCGGCCCGGAACACAAGCGGATGGCACATTCCATGAAACTAATTCAAAGGTAGCATCGGCCAAAAGGTGTGTTATTTGGTCTTCATTTTCCAATTGGTTGAAGGTACAGGTAGAATACACTAAATAGCCGCCTGGTTTTACCGATTGAATCACGTGACCCAACAATTCGGTTTGGCGAGCCGCACAAAGTACAGGGGAATCAGGTTTCCATTCGGAACGTGCATTTTTATCCTTGCGAAACATCCCTTCTCCAGAACATGGAGCATCTACTAACACTACATCGAAACAATCCATTAGCTCGGTAAAAGCTTCCGGTGAATCATTAGAAACCAGCACATTATCCACGCCCCATTTGCCCAAATTCTCCGCAAGAATATTGCTTCGGTGTCGATTAATCTCATTCGCAAGTACCGCTGAATTTAAGGGTAGGGCATCCAAAATGGCACTTGTTTTTCCTCCGGGGGCAGCACAAAGATCCAATACGTGCGACCCTTCTGGCAATTTAAGTTGTTTTATTAAATCGAAAAGTACCATCGAAGCTGCTTCTTGCGCATAGTAAACACCCGCGTGATAGCTCGGGTCTAGGGTGAACGACGGTCGTTCTTCCAAATAGTATCCCATCGTGCACCATGGAACTGGTTGTAAATTAGAAATATCCTTAGCTGAAGATTTTCTTGGGTTTATACGAATTGAAATCGGAGAAGGCTGGTCTAAGGCATCTATTAATTGTTCGCCAAACGGAGAGTTCAAGCGAATGGAATCAATAAATGCTTCGGGAAGCGGGGTGCTTAACATGCCACAAAGGTAACTTTTAAATAGGAGGGGAGTGAAGGGTTTGGTGTAAATGCGCGATTCAAACTCACACCAGGAATGCCAATCAACTGATCGTCAACATACAGTACGGGCCAATCTTGGCGTTGAAAAGCCGGGATTCCATTATCTTTCAATATAGCATTTACTGTTTTTGTGCTGTTCATTCCCATTGGAACATAGGATTCCTCTAATTTTCCTCGCAGCAACTTGAGTTCACCCACAACCTGATTCGGGTCTAAATAGAACGTTAAGGTGTTAAACTGTGCAGGTAAAGACACTACGGGCTCAACGTTAAAAGAAAAATCAATACAAGGTATCTGACTAACTAGGTAAATCTTGTTTTTGAATTTTACTAGTTCCTGATAACCTAATGCATTGTATGCTAAATTAACGCGTTTATTATTCTCAGCTTTCGAAAGCTGGAGGATGGATTGAATAAATCGGGGCTCTATTTGGAGCAATTTAAATGCCTCGGTGAGTAAAGCCGAGTCTTCTGACAACTCCTTAATCGGAATAAATCGTTGCGTTTTCCATTGCTTAGCACGTACTTTTGCGTTTTCGAAAATCTCTAGGTAGCTCTGAAAACATGCGTTTCGCACAATGATCACCTGCTTTTTGATGGCTGGATTGAGCTTCTCCAGTGTTGGTAGCATAGCTAAACGGATTGCATTACGTAGGTATTTGAGATCCGCATTGCTTTTATCTTCCCTCCAACTGATCCCATGGGTCTGCGCGTAATCGATAATTTCCGCCTTCGAAAGATGCAAGAATGGACGTAAAATGCCTTCACGCATTTCATGCATTCCGGCTAATCCAGCCAAGCCACTGTTTCTGAATAAATGCAAGAAAAAGGTCTCAATTTGATCGTCTTGATGGTGGGCAGTTACGATTAAAATATCCATTGAATCACCAACTAATTCCTTGAAAAATTGATAGCGAATGGTACGGGCCTCTTGTTGTAAATTCCCGCCTAGTTGTGTTAATCGTTCGCCCAAATCAAGGGTTCGTTCATGAAATGAAATCTTGTGTATTAAACACAAATCTCGAATCATACGCGCATCTGCCTCGCTGTCCTCACCTCGTAATTGATAATTAACATGGGCCACGGAAAAAGGCAGCTGATACGCTAGAAAAGTATGGAACAAGACCATGGAATCTACACCTGCGCTGCATGCAAGGATGTAGTGAGAAGCTGGATGTTTTGATATGATTTCTTGAACCTTATTCATCTGATTTCATCCGAATCAATCGACCGATTTTTAAAAGACATTCCTCATACTCTTGTTGGGCGTCTGCACCAATGGTAATTGCACTTCCAACCCCACAACTCAAATAGTTTTCAGTAGGGTAGTAGGCTAAGGAACGAATTACCACATTAAAATCAAAATCCCCGCCCGGTTTAAAATAACCAATACTTCCAGAATAAATTTCACGATTGTAATCCTCAAATTCATTCATATATCTAACGGCATTTCTCTTTGGGGCGCCCGTCATGGAACCCATTGGGAAACTTGCCCTTATAATGTCCGAAAATTCAGTGGATGGCTTAAGTTTACAAGAAACGGTAGAGATCATTTGATGAACGGTTTTAAACGAATACAATCCGAACAACTCATCCACATGCACGCTGCCGGGTTCTGCGATCTTTGAAAGGTCATTGCGCACCAAATCAACAATCATGACATTTTCAGCGCGTTCTTTTTTCGAATGTATTAAGCCTTGTTTTGCTGCTTCGTCAGCTAAGGAATTGTTCATTCTGGGAGAAGTACCTTTGATAGGTTGTGACTTTAAAATGTCTCCTTCTTTTTGAATATATCGCTCTGGACTTCCGCATGCAAGCCAAAGATTATCAGTAATAAACAACCCGGAAAACGGGGCCTCTGTACGCTGATTAACTAAGTTAAATAAGCCATGAGGAGAGGAAAGTGCTGTGTTCTCTAAGAAATACTCTTGACAATAATTTGTTTCATAAAGATCTCCACGCTGAATAAGCTGTTTGATTTCATTAACATGTAGAAGGTATTTTTCTTTTGATGTTCGAGCACTAAAAGCCGCCAATTCAGGTGCTTCGCTATGTGTTAAGGTTTCGAAGAAATCTTGTACAAGGGTTATATCATTCCCTTGAACTAAGTCGATTTCATCCTGATTAATTTTAGCAACAACTGATGGAACCCAGAAGTAGGCGAGGGGAAGCTTCAGATTTCCCTTGCTTGGTAAGTTATCTACATGCTGTTTAAGTTCGTAGGAAAGGTATCCAAAAACGTAGGAGTTAAAATGCTCCCTTAGAAAGCCATCCAAGGCAGGGAGTTGTGTCAGACAGGATAGGGTAAAGGCTGGTCCAGCACCGATACCAAGAATCGCAGTTCCGTCGTTTGAATTTAAATAGCACGTTGGAATATGATTACTCATTGGTTAAAAAAGCTGTAACTTATTGAGAGGGACAGAAATCTTCATGTTATTTACGAGTAGGTGAGCCTTTGACTTTTCAATGGTTTCAATAATGCCTACTTGTTTTGTTCCCGCTATGCGTACCTTATCGCCAACATTAAAGACAACCGGTACAGGAATTTGCTCAGGTTTTTTCTTTACTGGACTTGGTTTTTTGACCGATGGTTTAACGGTTGACTTTAAAAAGAAGGCTCGAATTTCTTCCATTAATGTCTCATTTTCTTTTCGTTTACGCGGACTTGGATTAAAGCGATTGATGTATTTCTCAAAGCGTTGGCCCAATTGAATCCATTTTGCTTGCTCATCCGCTTGGTTACCTAACACTTTCGTTTTGCGCGTGTAGAAATCTGCTTGTTCACGAACCTTTTGCAGTTCTTCAATCATTCCTTCCTGCGCATTTTTGTGCTCTTGAATCATTTTTTGGAGGTAGCGCTTTTCTTGTTGCAGGGTAGATAACAACTCATTGAAGCGTTTGGTTTCCTCCGAAAGTCGCTTTTTGGCTGCTTTTAGAATGTCAGCGGGGATTCCATTGATGCTGGCCACTTCAAACGTAAAGGAACTTCCAGGCACCCCTAATTCTAATTGGTATAAGGGTTTCAAGGATTTTATATCGAATTTCATGGAACCATTTACCGCCTGGGCTAACTCACTGGCTTTGAACTTAATCGCTGCATAATGCGTGGTAATGATAGCAAAACAACCCTTCTCGTAAAGACGTTCAAAGAAAATCTCCGCTAATGCACCTCCTAATTCAGGGTCAGAACCCGTACCAAACTCGTCTAATAGCAGAAAGGTATTTGGATTACTTCGCTCCAAAAAGAACTTCATGCGTTGCAAACGGTAAGAGTATGTACTTAGTTCATTTTCAATGGATTGATTGTCGCCAATGTCTGAATAAAGTTGCTGAAAAAAGCAAGCCCTAGAATCCGGGTGCACAGGTATGAGTAAGCCCGCTTGTAACATGCATTGTAACAAGCCAAAGGTTTTCATGGTAAGGCTTTTACCACCGGCATTTGGACCAGAAATCACAAGCATGCGGTGCGTTTCATCTAAAGAAAACTCTTGAGGTATCGTTCGCTTGCCTTGGTTTCGATTGTTTTCTCTTAAAATTGGATGATATGCGAGGGTCCAATGCAATGTTTTCTCTTTTGAAAGTGCGGGTAGGGTAGCTTCCATGTGAAAAGCTAAACGCGCTTTGGCGTTAATTACATCAAAACTAACCAATGCTGTTTGATACGCTTGGATTAAGGGTAAATGAATCCTAAATTGGGCCGTTAGTGCTTTCAAAATGCGATAAATCTCTTTTTTTTCATCGTCAAAGAGGCATGCTAATTCATGATTGAGCTCTTGATTTACTTTCGGTTCAATGTAGGTTAAACTTCCAGTTTTACTAGCCCCTAAAATCGTTCCTGGGACCCTGCGTTTAAAGCCTGATTGTACGGTTAATACCCTTCGGTTATCGATGAAGGACTCGTACGTTTCACCGAGTAAACCATCCTTAATGAGTTTACGCATTTCACGATCAAAATTTCGATTGATTTTTTGACGTATTATTTTGATTTCGTGCCGAATTCGAGCGAGTTCAGGCGTAGCATCATCCTTGATGTTTCGAGTCTGTTTTACATCAATAACTTTTGTGATACGTTCGACCAATTCATCCGTGTGGTAACAGTCTTGAAAAACCTGAGCCAAGGAGGAAAACGAAGTGGAATGCTCGAAGAAGTTAAGATAGGCATTCACTAAGTTGCTCGCATCATGGATTCGAATAAAACCTTCTAAACTTAGCACAGCATCCTCAATGTTCAAAAATTTAAGTTCCGAAAGGAGCTCATCGAATTCCAAGGCTGGAAACGTTCTTTTCTGAAGAATAATATCGAGCCGTTCTTTAGTTTGATTTAACTGATGGATGAGTGATTTATATCGGTTGCTTGGGATTAACTTGTTAAGTTGATCAACGGCTGATTTTGAAACGGCAAATCCACCCAATTGAAAAAGAATATCATTGAACTGTAATTCCTGTAGGGTTTGACTATCCGTAAATGCAGTCGTTTTAAACATAACACAAAGCTACTCGTTATTTGAATGCCATATTGTACTATAATTAATATTATGTTAAATAGACTTATGGCCAGTAC
>JBEGMB010000250.1:0-16735 GCA_041183245.1 Bacteroidota bacterium | reverse complement strand
GGATGGTACACCATTACCTTCGGAAATTAACCCGAGTTACTCGAGTAACATATTGGGATGGAAATTAAGTAGTTATTTAAAAAAATAAATTTTACCATTTTGGGAGGCTGTAGAAAAACATCGAACAATCTATAATTTCATATTGAATACTTTACCGATTCGATTCCTTCAATAATTAATCTTTACTCCCATCATTTTTGAGGCTCAGGTATTGGGATAAAGAACGAAAGGTGTTGTTCAACCCGCTCACTTTATAAACACCAGTGTATCGTTCCTGATTTCGATGCGCTTGTACACGAAATTATCTATGAAATACTGCTTTTCTGCTTCAGTCCAACCTTTCATAATATCTAAATCGCTTTGAATTGCTTTACGCTTTTTATTGGCTTCTAGCCTTTGCTGTTTATTTTCCGAAATATTGTTGGATATAATGGGTTTAGAAATGGTGCAACTCACAACCATCAATAACAAGCCCCCGGTTATAAATTTGGTTATCAACATCATAAAAGAGATTAGAATTAAAATATTGAACGGAAAGCCTATTTTTAGTTACAGTGTTATTTATACTTGTAAGGAATCTATTAATCGGTGCATATGGATGCATCAACCTTCGCAACATGCAAAAACACCACCTTATCTCAACTACTTTACTACGCACTATTAAATAGACTGAATCACCTCCAAACCCTCTACAAATCGGTTCGAAAACCAATTCGTTGAGACCACTCTGATGAAAGCAGCACCCTTGGGTAGCTGCTTTTTTTTTGTTTCGAACAAAGCGTGCTTTTCCTACAGGGGACTGAGTGGTCTGCCAAAACGGATTGTATCGAAGGACACATTTAAAACAACGCAGGCTTCGGTACGCTGCGCACTCAGCCTGCTAAATCTTAACGTGGACTGAGTTACCCGTAGGGATGTATCGAAGGACACATGACAATAACCGCAGGCTTCGATACGCTTCGCACTCAGCCTGCTAAATTCACCGTGGACTGAGTGGTCCGCCCCGGCGGAGTGTATCGAAGGACACATTTCAATAACCGCAGGGTCCCTCCCATCCAACTCTACCCATCAATGACTTTTAGTATGCTTAGTTTTCTCCTGCTTAAGCTCCTTTTTATGCTTGACTCCTTGTTCAGACGAATCCGTATCATAGGCCCAGGCACCTGCGAGTTGACGACTCCGGCAACCAGTTAATATGAGCAGCGAAGAGACAAAGAACAACATCATGGGCTTTAATACACGGTACCGATCCCTTGATGCATGAACCGTTTGGTACCAAGAGATTATCTTATCCTTCCAATTCCCAAAGGGTTTATCTAATTGTTCCGCATAAAAATTACCACAGCGATGCGAAGAATCGTCTGTTGAAATCTCATGTTCAATTTCCTCAGCAGTTAAGGACCTGAAATCCTTGACTGAGATCTTGCAGTCGGAACAAAACCTACCTGCAGCATCCTGAGTCATATCACTGAATTTTTTAGAACAGGTAAATGTAAGGTTTGGTTTCGCTTGTTTCATGTATCTAAAGATAGCAATAAATCGTTGTTATTCATTATTGTAACCTATCGCTTGACACAGGTTATACGAGAAATTAAATCCGATGATAAAGCAACTATTCACCCTATGCATCTTTACCGTAGTTTTTTCTGGAAAGGCTCAAACAGTTGAACCCGTTCAGTCTAATGCTACATCCGTCAACGAACCAGAAATTATTTTTCAGGAAGGCAACACCTTAGAAAAAGCAGCAGAACAATGGACACCCGAACAAAAGAAAGAATTTGCGGATGTGTTCTTCATGGAACGCGGAAAATTTACCGTTCCCAAGGAGCCGATTGTGCTTAAGTCTTTCGATCATCATTGATAAACAAGACCTATAGTCCAACCTTTCTTTGCGAAGCATGTTTCTTGTGAAAAATGAACTTCAAATCCCCTGTTTTAAAAATCATTAACAAACCTTTTTTGCCATCCACTGATGTACAAAATAAAGATTTATAATAAAATCACACTTGAATATTTATACTTAACTTTGTCTAAATTTTAAAATTTATAATTATGAAAAAAGGTTTGTTAGTTTTATTAGTGGCGGTAGTTGCAGTTGTTTCTTCTTGTTCAAAAGACGCGAAAATTAATCGTAGACTTGATGGGGAATGGACTGTTGCCACTATCGGTGGTGTAGCTCCAGAGGCTACTGAAAGTTATGTAATGAAATTCATTAAAGAAGATAAGTTAACTGGTAACGGTACATTTACGTACACGTTTATGTCCCAATCATTTACAGATGCTTTTACGTATTCTGTTTTGGATCAAAAAATAACCTTAGTTATTGATGGTACTGCAGAAATTTTTTCAGTTACTAAATACGAAAAGGACAGAATGGAAATGGTTGATACGGAGGGAGACCTTTGGGTGCTTGATCCAAAATAATCTATCCAATTACACTGGTAATAAAAAAACCGTGAGAAAATTCTCACGGTTTTTTTTGTTTCCTATTTCACAAAGTCCGTAATATCGATAATTAAGAACGGATTTTCTCTGATAATCCTACAACTCTAAATACTTCAAAAATTCGTTCTTCGTTTGTTCTTGGGCAAATTGTCCTGAAAAATGAGAAGTAACGGTACTGCTGTTCACGTCTTTAACGCCTCTAGACGAAACACATAAATGCGTTGCATCAATAACCACGGCAACATCTTCGGTTTCCAAAACCTTTTTCAATGCATCAGTAATCTGCATCGTTAGGCGTTCTTGTACTTGCGGACGTTTCGAAAAATGTTGCACCACCCGGTTAATTTTAGAAAGACCAATTACTTTACCCGAGGAAATATACGCTACATGCGCCTTCCCAATAATCGGAACAAAATGATGTTCGCAATTGGAATAGAACAAAATGTTCTTCTCCACCAACATCTGGTTATATTGATATTTATTTTCAAATAATTTGATGTCTGGGAAGTTTGCAGGATTTAAGCCACTGAAAATTTCTTTAACATACATCTTCGCTACCCTTCTAGGCGTTCCACTCAGGCTGTCATCTGTGCGATCAAGCCCTAAAATGTCCATTATTTCTCCAAAATGAAGGGCTATTTTTTCAATTTTCTCTTCATCGTTTAAGTCAAAAGCATCAGCGCGCAAAGGCGTATCAACCGAAGTACTTACATGCTCATCCCCCATCTCATCAATCGAAATCTCAATGGTTCTCGTTGATGTAATCGGTTGAACCGTTCCGTTTTGTTTCATGTTTTTATTTATTAGTTAAACAAGATTTGCAAGCAAAAGTTTAGCTCAAAGGAAAAAAAGATTTTTTCTCGTCAAATGATTTGAATCCTACGTAACTTCGTGCCAACTAAATATTTGTACACATGAAAAACACTTTATTCCTTGTTGGTTTATTTATTTCAGCGCTAACGTTTGCACAATCCGTTAAAGGTGAGGAAATTACATTTACCTATATAAAACTCCCATCAAATCCTGTTACTCCGAAACCCACCAATTACATGTCGTATGTTACGGCATCTTACGAGGCAGAGAATCAAAAATTACTTGCCCAATACGAAGCAGATAAAGCACAAGCCGAAGCGGATTATCAACGTGAAATGGCTGAATTGCCAAATAAACAGAAAGCGGCAGACGAGAAATACGAACGAGAAATGAAAGCGTGGAATGAAAAGTCTACTGCCTCTAAAATTATCGAAAGCAAAGTATTGAACGAAAATAATCGCCCAGTGAAGGATTACGTTCCACAACCGTACCGCAGAACAGTTTCAGCTCCAGCCATCAAAACTGCATACGATTACAATTCCTTAGCTTCTACCTATTTACACATTGATGGTTTTGAAAAAGGAACTAACAATGCCATGATCTACACGGCAACCCTACAAGGCTTTGAATCTACTGCACCACGTGTGGTTTCAGAAGTTAAAAAAGAAGTTTCTCGTGTAAACAATGTAAGCACTACAACGGATGTTACTTATTACCATTTAGAGTTCACCTACCGTCATCCCATGAGTTTCCGCGTTACGAATGCATCTAATGTAGAAATTTATGCTGCTTCACCGGCTGAGTTCACTGAATTCAAAACTTACAAAGGACCGGCAACTAAAACAAGTCCTTCTACCGACATCACGGCCATGTTAAAAACTATGGAAGACAAAATTCTTCAAGACAACCTAACGGCAATTAATCACATGGTAAATGACCGCATTGGATTTGAAAAAACAGACCGAAAAACAGAGATCTTCTATGTTAAATCTAAAAATGAATCGCACAACGATATTCTTGATGCATACAATGCTGCAACCTTAGGATTCAAATTGTTCAGCACCAGTGAAGAGCAAGGAACCTTAAAGCTGAATGAAGCAATTAATCTGTGGAAAACTGCATTACTTGAATCAGAAATTGACAACAAAAAAGCGCGTATCGATAAAGATGTAACGATTGCACTTTACTACAACTTATTGGAAGCCTATTTTATACTTCGAAACACGACAGACGCCGATACCATTCTAACAACGATGGGAAGAATGGACTTATCTAATCGTAATAAAAAAGACCTAGAAAAATACAACGAGCTTTACTTGAATCTGAAGTTAAGAAAAGCAGCTAACGGCTTATAATTACTGCGTTATAAACGACAGTATTCGATTCATATAATTGGTATACCCCATGGCTGTGGGCGTGGTCTCATGCTCACCGCCGGGAACCAATTCTTTCTCTTTCTCCCCCGGCTTATTATCGAATACTAGTTGTCCATGATGGGCAACGGTTAAAAAGGAATCATCCAATCCATGGATCCACAATAAAGGCACATTCACTTTCTTGATTTCGGTTGCATTATCAATTTTCAAGTCCACTAAAAAACTGCCTGGCATACTTAACAATCCGCCGTCTTGAATCAGAATTTCAGCCGAAGCAAAGGGTGCTTCTAAAATAATCTTACTTGGATTCAACGAAAAGCGTGTAGGATTTCCTGCGACCTCACATACGGCAGCACTTCCCAACGAAAATCCCATCATCACTAAGCGATCATTAGTTAATCCCTGACTTTTCAGCCAAGAAAGTGCCAATTCGGTGGAAGCATACATGTTCTCTTCGGTTGGTTTTCCCTCACTCATTCCAAAACCCGGATAATCAAACATTAAGACACCGAATCTCCCGAGCTGTCCCATATGCGCATAAAGTTTCTGCCTTGGCCAATAGAAATCCATATGATCTTTATTTCCATGACAGTACAAAAGCACCGTATCTATAGCAATACGCGACATGTCGCCAACATACACGGCATGTACTTGGGTAGATTTACCATCTTCCATCAAGGTCCATTCAAGGCGATGAATCATCGAATCTGGCACCGTATATTGGGCCCCTACTTCGATAGAAACTTCACCGGTATAGTTATCCAATTGGTAGGCAGTTAATTCCGATTGATTAAATAGAAAGGAATCCAAACGTTTTCTGCACGCCGTAAGCGAAGCAAGCAAGAGCAACCCAATCACGAAAATCTTTTTCATCTTATTTAAGTTTATAATAAATGGAAAAATAAGCACCCAAGGCACCACGATTCCCAAAGGCACTTGGATAATTGACCACAATGTCTTCATTCGAATAGATAGGCGCTAGGAATTTCGCCTCGAACTGATAAACCCATTGGTTTTTCTGCCAGATGTGACCAAGCTGAAGACTCGGAATCCACACTTGTTCATTTCTTCTACCTTGAGATTCAATCAAATAGGGATCAAACCAATTGCTAATACCGCCGTAAACACTACGGATTTTATGAAATCCTTTACCATTCTTGGCTTTGGTTTTAAGTTCATTATAGTCCCAATAATAATTCGCATCCAGTTGAGGCCAAAACCGATTGGCTCCGGTATAAAAATCCACCGCCACATTAAGCGTTGGCTGAAGTGTAATCCCCATATTATTTCCAGACCAGCATCGATACGCAGCACCAACATCAACTTGTCCAACGCCAAAAAGCAAAGAGGTGGTATGCAGGTTTCCAAAAAGGGTAAGGTTCTCTTTCATTCCAAAACCATACCCTACGGTGGTTAAAGGCATAGGAATCACACCAATTCCTGGCACTTTGGCAATGGGTCCACCTAAATTTACCTGCAGCGCGTGTTGCCCTTTATCTAAGGGCTTTACATAGCGTGCCGGGGCGCAGGAGAATAAGAGAGAAAACAAGACAATGCAGGAAAGAAAACGATTAATAATTGAACTCATATGTACCAAATGTAATGGAATTTTTTAATTGGAATGGATTTGCCTAATTTTGCATAACATGTCTGAGAATACAACTGCCCCTTCAAAGAAATTTAGTTGGAAAAAATGGTTAAAGTATAGCTACCTAACCGCATTACATATCCTTGCAGGTGTTGCCGCTTTTCTAATTCTTACTGCCTTGGCCGTGAAATTTAAATGGACCAATGACGCAGGTGATGTTGATATCAACAACCGGTATTACGAAGACATTGCCAGTCAATACGGAAACGAGTCCAAAAAAGACAGTGCTACGATTGCCCGGGATGAATACATTATGTTTCAGCGCTTGGGGGTGCTTTCACGTTATTACCCACACAATGCAAAGGTGATTTCTGAAGCCTATCAGCATGAAAAAAATGTCTATACGGCGCTGCGTATGCTTGATGCAGTCAGTATTCTATTGAGAGACAATAAGCAGTTCATGCGTGAGATGAAGGAGGTTAATAAAAAAGCTAAATTCAATTCAGGATCGGTATATGCATGGTCGAACTACACCGTATGGAAGCAGTTTTGTAATACCATTATAAAGGATAAACGCGCCATTGATTCCGTTTCAAGACTCACCGGAGTGGAATCTCGAATTATAGTTATGTGTGTTGTAGGAGAGCAGCTTCGCATGTTTAATTCGGGAAGGGAGAAATTCAAGCAATATGTGTACCCCTACTCTCGACTTATATTGCCGTCCAACCGTGGATATGGGGTTTCTGGGATATTAGAACACACTGCCCTTCGAATCGAAAGCACCTTGTTTAACGAAAAGGATCCATTTTATCCGGGTGACTACTTCCAACAAACGATAAACGTAAGGGATTCTTTTCCTGAGGTAATAAACGATTCTATTTCTGCGCATAAACACAAAACCATCCAACGTTTAATTAAAGGTGGAGACCATTACTATTCCTATTTGTATACTGCCTTTTTAATGAGACAATTCCAAGCGCATTGGGAACGAAACGGATTCGATTTGTCGAATCGTCCGGAGATCCTAGGTACGCTTTTCAACTTGGGCTATCAGAAAAGCAAACCTAAGAAGAATCCTGAGGTTGGTGGATCCACGTTTAAAATCGGGGAAAAG
This sequence comes from Bacteroidota bacterium, assembly GCA_041183245.1. Taxonomy (GTDB): domain Bacteria; phylum Bacteroidota; class Bacteroidia; order Flavobacteriales_D; family Crocinitomicaceae; genus UBA952. The sequence goes on along the minus strand of JBEGMB010000250.1, from coordinate 9,399 downwards.
GACTACACTTTTGGCGGATTGTGTTTTGAGTTTTACTACAGCGGTGAGATGCAGGACGCCTTTCCAATTACTGGCCGAGGATTTATCCCTGTTAAAGAGCTGGAGAAAAACAACAAAACCTGGATCGAAGCGATAAAAAAACGCATCGAGGAGGAAGAAAAAGCGCGATTAGAGGCCGAAAAAGCCGAAGCAGCGGCCGTTAAATAGGGCAATTAGCTCAGTTGGTTTAGAGCACTACCTCGACAAGGTAGGGGTCACTGGTTCGAGCCCAGTATTGCCCACAAGAAAAATCCTGCGAGAGCGGGATTTTTAGTTCAAATGGGTTGGGCGAGCACTTAGAGAAGCGATTTCACGACCAAAGGGAGTAACTTTATCCGCCAGCGGCGGGAGCCCAGCTTTGCTCCGCTAAAGCTATGCGAAAGCGAGTATTGCCCACAATCCTGACGATGAATGTCAGGATATTTTCTTAGATTCTCAACCTAAGGAACCAAATTAAATTCAATGACACTTAACACATCCTTCGAACATGCGGTTCTTAAGGTTGCACCGGCCGGTAACCATAAGGGTAATAGATTGCCTACGGCTAAAAATGTTCCGCTGCTTCCATGACCAGGAGACCCATTGATTAAGTAGTATGTTTGTCCATTTAAAATCATCGGATGATGGCGATCTGAATAAGCACAAGAAGTACCAATTTCGATCATATCGGGTGCAGCAATGCCCGCCTGCATGTATGATTCAACCTTCCATACTTTTCCTGCCGGAACGGTTTGTAAGGTATTACTAACTAATACTACTTGATTTAACTGAAGGTTGTACTGTCCAACCCCGGTGAAAGTACACAGGAATAAGGCTCCAAGAACAATAAATTTCATACGTCTCTATTCCTTTTCTGGAACAAACGTCATTCCTGAAGTCAATAAATTGCCTTCGGGAGAAATGAATACCTCCAAGGAACTTTCCTCCAAACCAATTCCAACCACGGAAGGGGCTGTTTGATTAAGCTGATAGCTTAATTGACCAAAAATTTTACGTTTCCCATGATCGTTCGATAAAACCAGAGCATCTCCGATATTTAAGTGCTCAATCTCTAAATACATATCAAAGTCTCCTTCTACCGAAGCTTTAAATCGATGGGTATTTATCCAATTTTCAATCGACTCCTTACTTGTCAAATCTACCGCGTTTTGTGCATAAAACACAGGTAAACTGAAACACAATAGGCTTATAAATATTAACTTTTTCATAGGTTGTTTTTCCAAAACTACAAAAAATCATTAAAGCTGACTTTCAATTTGTATTAATTCTGCATCAAGATTTATTCGATACGGCTCTCCTCTACTGCCAACAATTTGGTAACTGGGTGAAATTCTAGGACCTAAGGTTCGTTTTATGGTACTGCGAATCCGCGACAGGGTTTCATTTAAGTTATTATCTAAGGGATCAAGCAATAAATTTAGCGACTCTTCTATTTCTTCAATTGATCCAAAATTCGAAAACCGATGATACAAGGCTCCGATTTCACTTCGATGGTCTACTAACTCTACCAAACGCACACCTTCGGGATGCCTCAAGAAAAAACAATAAATTGCCCGTTGTTTTGGATTAAGGTTTAATTCTAAATTCCCATAGTCTGGAAAAAATATGCGGTGTAAATAACCTGATACTAATACGGTGCTTGGACGATTCAAAAACGTGGATCGTTCTATGGACAAAAAGTACTTTCTAACGCCATCGAGGGCATCAATTAATTGCCCAAAAATCCTAACATCAATCTTACTGGATTGCAATAACTTCATACAATCCATGCAAATATCCGCAGTTCGCATTTTCAGTACAATCTGACGTTTATTCTGACAGAAATCAGACATGCATCCTCTGGGTTCGTTGTGCCAGTAAGTTGACATTTCCGAGTTATCCTTGATAATCAACATGCGAATGGTCCATGCAATGATTTCATACGCAATAGGAAACCGCTCATTCAGGCCATCAAAATAATGGTGCCAATCTGCCGTGTGAATGAATGCATTTTTCATGGTCTTATCAGCCCCTCCGAACCAATTGGCTTCATTGGCGGTATCGGTGAGCAGGATAACTAAGTCTTCAGGCGGCAGCTTTCTTGCGGATCGATAATACTCGCATGCGTCAAAAAAGTGCTTCCAGTTCGCACGTTTTGTTTTGTGCGGAAAAAATATTCTCGGTCTTTCCGTTTCGTAAGAACGTACAGCTTGAATCTTTTCCTCTTTATACAAAGAAGTATGCGAAATCTCCTCGGCCTTTTCAAAAGCCTCCTTCGTTTCAATTTCGACTTCTATGGCGTTTGATATCAACGCATCCGACTCAGAGGCCAAAAATTCAATTGGCCCCTCATATTGTCGAACAATCTGTAACACAGACTGATAGGTTTGTGGAGAAAAATCGGAAGATCTGATTAAATGGACGTTCATTATTTTTTACGAATATCTTTGTCCTTAAAGATACTAAAAAAGTTATTCGATTTGATATTATTTGCTTTCGAATTAGCGTACGACTCGGCCGCATTTACGAAGTAGTGCTTTGTCACCCTGGCATAATCCCCTTTATCAAACGATAACGTATTGTCTGGGTTAATACCAAATGATCTCGATGCCCCAATCGCATCTAAGTCTGCCCCCATGAAGGTGAAACTCCATTTCTCAGTAGCTTCTAATTCAGAGACCATTCTACGAATATCCTCATAGGTGTACATTCTTGACGCATTTTCATGTCCATCGGTGATGATAATCATTACTACGGAGGTGTCCTCGTTTGTGATTTGGTGACCAAAGCGTGTTTTTATGTCATAAATGGATTTACCTATCGCATCCAAAAGGGCCGTTGATCCATTTACTCGATAATCACCCATCGCCAAGGGACGCAAGTCATTCACAATTCTGTAATCTGAGACATTAGCGTCAACGTTATGGTCGAAAAATCTTAAGCCCATTACGATTTCTTGATCTGGATACCTACTTTGAACCCCTTGAGCTGCCTGCAATTGCTCATTGTAGCCAGAAATCACCTGATGTTCCATTCCTGCCATTGACCCACTGCGATCTACAATGAGTTGATACACTGTTCTTTTTTTCATGTTGTTGTTTTTTATTTGGTTAAACATTCTGGTGCAAAGTTGGCGCACTTCCTTATCCGATGAAATTCCTTGCAACCTTGCAGGGCCACATTGAAGTATTTTCAGAAATATTCCGTAAATTCGCACCCAAATACGCGATTATGGAAATGCTCAATTGGGAAGACATCAAACAAAAATTCAATACGGACAAACGTTTTAAGTTATACACCTACATCGGAGGTGGTATCATAGCGCTATTGGTTTTATACCTCGGTTATCGTCAACTCATTTGGTCACCTGCTGATGAAAAAGCGAATGACGGGTGGTGGCCTGCATTAAATTACGTAGAAAAGGATTCCACAGACCAAGCCATTAAGGTATTAATTCCGTTTGTAAAGAAATATGATGGTCACGTAGGTGGCGAGATTGGACAATACTTGCTTGGAACCCAATACATGAAGAAGGGTCAATTCCAAAAAGCAATGAACGAATTGGAAGATGTATCTGTTTCAGACACTTACATGTCCGTAATGACTGTTGGACTTCAAGGAGATTGTCTTTCTGAATTAAAAAAATACGATCAAGCGGCTACAAAATATGCGGAAGCTGCAGACATGTTAGACAATGAGTTTACTGCTCCGATGTATCTATTCAAAGCGGGATTGCATGCGGAATTATCAAAGAATTTTGAAGATGCTTCAGCGTATTTCACACGAATCCGTGATGATTATCCAGACTATGGCAATCAAAAAACCATAGACAAATATATCGCTAGAGTATCTACGGTAAAGGGAAAATAAGATGGCAACAGAAGGCCATCACCTTTCTTCGTTTAACGCAACATCACTTGAAGGAACTTCCTCTTTCCATGTAGGAATCGTAGTTTCAGAATGGAATGCAGACATCACGCATGCATTAGCCCAAGGCGCCATGGATGTATTCACCCAAGCAGGAATTACAGCCATAGAAAAGGTATCAGTTCCGGGATCATTCGAACTTCCTCTAGCAGCACAGCAGCTATTTATTAAACATCCTGAACTTGATGGTGTCCTTGTAATTGGTAATGTGATTCAGGGCGAAACCAAACATTTCGATTTTGTGTGTCAAGGACTAACGCAAGGGGTAATGGATGTAATGCTTAAGTTCAACAAACCCGTGAGTTTTTGTGTATTGACAGACCTAAACAAACAACAATCCCTGGATCGTTCCGGCGGAATCCACGGAAATAAGGGAGTTGAATGTGCGGTGGCTTTGCTGCAAATGATCAAACTTCAAAAATAATCCAATGACCTTAATAAAATCAATTTCTGGATTTCGTGGAACAATCGGAGGCCAGGCCGGCGATAACCTTACCCCTATCGATGCCGTGCTTTTTGCCGCGGCCTATGGCACGTGGTTAAAGAATCAAACTTCTGAACAAACCATACGCGTTGTAATTGGTCGAGACGCGCGCATTTCTGGTTCGATGGTTTCAAACTTAGTAGCAAATACCTTGATTGGTTTGGGAATTCACGTAATCGACCTGGGACTTTCCACAACTCCTACCGTAGAAATTGCCGTACCTTTAGAAAAAGCTCAAGGCGGAATTATTCTTACCGCTTCGCACAATCCGAAGCAATGGAATGCCCTTAAGCTTTTAAATCATCGCGGAGAGTTTTTATCTGCCCAAGCTGGCGCAGAGGTCTTAGCATTATCCGAAGCAGGAATATTTGATTTTGCATCCGTAGATGAGCTCGGAACACATACGCACGATGATAGCTACCTAAGCAAACACATTGATTCCATACTCGCTTTACCCTTAGTGAATCGTTCCGCGATTGCTGCAGCAAATTTCAAAGTAGTTGTGGATGCTGTAAATTCGTCAGGTGGGATTTTTGTCCCAGCCTTATTGGATGCCCTTGGTGTTACTCAAATCACCAAATTGTATTGTGACCCCACAGGTCACTTTCCACATAATCCAGAACCACTCCCTGAACATCTTGGAGATCTCTCCAATGAAATAAAGTCTACTCAAGCCGATCTTGGCATTACCGTAGACCCTGACGTGGATCGCTTGGCGATGGTTTGCGAGGACGGTAGCATGTTCGGTGAAGAATATACGCTCGTAGCTGTTGCCGATTATGTGCTTTCAAAAACTCCGGGAGCCACTGTTTCAAATTTATCTTCCACACGCGCCTTACGTGATGTAACCGAAGAGTGGCATAAACAATCTTATGCCGCTGCGGCAGTAGGAGAAGTTAACGTGGTAGAAAAAATGAAAGCCATACATGCAGTCATTGGCGGTGAAGGCAATGGTGGAATCATCTACCCTGAGTCGCATTACGGACGGGATGCCTTAGTTGGTATTGCGCTTTTCTTGAGCCACTTAGCAGAAAAAAAATGCAAGGTGTCTGAATTACGAGACCATTATCCCGCATATACCATTTCAAAGAATAAAATAGAATTAACTCCAAACGTCAATGTGGATGAAATTCTAAGCAAAATGGCTAGCGCATATTCAAATGAGGAAGTTGATACCACAGACGGCGTAAAAATCTACATAGGAAAAGAATGGGTTCATTTGCGAAAAAGCAATACCGAACCGATCATTCGCATATATTCTGAAAGTAAAAATGCCGAAGCAGCAGACGCCCTTGCAAAACGTATAATCACTGAAATTCAAGCGATTATAAACTAATTCCACCCCAGATTGAACCCATTTCATTTACACGTGTAAAGGGTTTAAAATTTTGACACATGAATAAAATAATGACCTTGGTTTGTTCGCTCGTATTGGGCACATTCCTTCTAGCCAATGAAAAAGAACTGGTTAAATCCACCTTAAACGAAGCAACCGTTTATTCTCAAGGGGCGCAATTACACCACAAGGCTTCCTATACCATTAAAGCAGGAATAACAGAAATTAGTATCGAAGGAATCAGTTCCTACATCGATCCAAAATCACTTCAAGTAAAAGCTACAGGAAATGTGGTAATCATTGACTCCAAATACACCTTATTCTATCCTCAACCAGAAGTCAAGGTCAACGAAGGCATTCCAGCTAAGATTGTCAAAGAAATGGCACAACTAACGGATTCATTGGAATTACTCGGATTCGATTTAAAGGAAATTCAAGATGAAATTGCCATTTACAAAGCCGCGCAGAATATCATTTCCATGAATGGTGCGGTACGAGGTTCTGGCAAAGTGAATGATTCGATCAACTTATTAAAGCAAACGGTAGAATACTACACAAACAAAATGAATGAAATCAATAAGAAATTATTGGCCTTAGAAAAGAAGAAGAAAGAAAAAGAAAAAGTACAGCAGCGATTACAAGTGCGCTATGAAAATCTTCAGAATTATCAGAATCAAACCTATGATGCTAAAAAATATGCGCCAATTCCTCGCGTAGTAATTACCTTATCTGCATCTGAAGCGGCAGCAGGAAAAATATCGTTCAGTTATTTAGTATCTCAAGCCGGTTGGGTTCCTTTATATGACATCCGAAGCGACTCACAAACAGGCAAAATCTCCTTGACCTACAAAGCGCAGGTTTTTCAAAATTCAGGCATTGATTGGGAGAATATAAAATTGAATATTTCCACGAATAATCCCTATGCGAACAAAACAAAACCCGAGTTAAATCCATGGTACATTGACTATTATGAATATAGAAAAAGACAGGAGCTTGAAGAAATCAGTATAAGAGGTACAAGAGCAATCCCTCAAGCAGCGTTTAATCAAGGATATTTCCTAGATGAAGCAAAGCAAAAGAATTTAGAGGATAAAGCTGCCTTAGGCGCCGACCAATTCACTACCGTAGTGCATCAATTAATCGCAGCTGAATTTAAGATTGATCTACCGTATTCCATTAAATCAAACAACGAAAAGAATTTGGTGCTCATTAAAAACAGTGATTTGAATACCACATTTAAATATTACTCCGTACCGAAGGTGGATCCAGGGGTATATTTGGTAGCTCAAATGACGAAGTTAGATGAATTACAATTAGTGCCGGCGAGCGCAAACATCTTCTTTGATGGTTCGTATATTGGTGAAACATATCTTGATCCAACCAGCATGGACGACACCTTAAATCTGTCACTTGGTAAAGATCCGAACATTGTGGTTAAGCGTACCTTGCTGAAGCAAAAATCGAAAGACAAAGTCGTGCAAGATAAACGTGAGCGTACCTTCTCATACCAAATCGAAGTGCAGAACAATAAATCTTCGGCGATTCAATTAATCATCCAAGATCAAGTTCCTATGACGACCAATAATGACATAACCATAGAATTATTAGAGAAAGACTTCGCTCGAGAGCTTCCAGGAAACGGTATTCTTGAATGGGAGTATAAGTTAAAACCTGGCGAGAATAAGAAACTTGAGTTCTCATATAAAGTCAAACATCCAAAAGATCAACAAATCAATTTATAAGAAACTAGGCTATCGGAAACGGTAGCCTTTTCTTTTTTATCTTTGTTTACAACAATTAATCCCTAACTCTTGTTAGAAATATATGAAGCAATTTGAAATCCCTGCATTTTACCGTTCTCCGATCATTTCGAAGGTGAAAGCAAGAAGAAAATTGGATGATCCAAGAAAGCAAGATTTCAGTCCTACACGTTTACAATTCTCCAAGGTAGAGTTCATCATTGCTCGGCATTTTGGTTTCTGTTATGGCGTGGAAAATGCCATTGAAAAAAGTTATAAAGCAATTCAAGAGCATCCGGACAAACGGATCTTCTTATTAAGTCAAATGATCCATAATCCAGACGTTAATGAAGATTTATTGGCGCAAGGCATTACGTTTCTTCAAACACCTGCTGGAGAACAGCTGATTCCATTTTCGGAACTTACATCGAACGACATCGTTATTATACCAGCGTTTGGAACTACCGTCGCAATTGCCGAAGAAATCCGCGCCACTGGAGCAAACATTGATTCATACAATACGACCTGTCCTTTTGTAGAAAAAGTCTGGAATCGTTCCCAAAAACTTGGAGAAACCGACCACACCATCATCATCCATGGTAAACATGACCATGAAGAGACGCGCGCTACGTTTTCGCACAGCAACCAAACGGCCGCTTCATTAGTAATAAAAGACATGATTGAAGCTGAATTTTTAGGGGAAGTGATGATGGGAAAGAAAACAGAAGACGAATTCTATAACTACTTTGACGGCAAATACTCCCCTGGATTTTCACCCGCATTGCATCTAAACAAAATCGGTGTTGTTAATCAAACCACCATGTTGGCATCGGAAACGCAACAAATTACAGATTACCTACGCGGTGTGCTCATCCAAAAATACGGCGAAGCCGAAATAAAAACGCATATGGCCGATACAAGGGATACCTTGTGTTATGCAACGAATGATAATCAATCAAGCACCTATGCGCTTGCCGAAACCTCACCGGATTTGGCCATTGTTGTAGGCGGATACAACAGCTCAAATACGACGCATTTAGTTGAAATCCTTGAAAAGAACATACCAACCTTCTTTATTAAAGGAGCAGACGAACTGCTTAGTAATAACAAGGTTCGAGCATTCAATATTCATAATAAAACGATCGAGGAACAACGATTTTTACCGAAGAATTATCCACTGAAAATTGCAATTACTTCTGGTGCTTCTTGTCCGGACGCCATTGTGGATCGTGTTATGATGAAGATATTGGACCTTGTGGAGGAACCATGCACCATTGAAGAGATCATGGAACGCGCAACATTTTAACGATACAACGAATGAAAATATATACCAAAACAGGCGACGATGGTACCACTGGATTAATAGGAGGTGTCCGTGTAAAAAAATCAGATGCGCAAATTGAAGCGTATGGTACGGTAGATGAACTTAATTCACACTTGGGCTTATTGAGGGATAGCTTCCTGAATTCAGCAACTCAAGAACAATTAATCATCATTCAAAATCAATTATTTGTTATTGGTTCTCATTTGGCAACCGCAGAAAAGGGCACCAAGATGGCCTTACCGGAACTTGAATCTGATGCAATCGAACAATTAGAGGCTTGGATGGATGATATGGATTCTAACTTAAAGGCCTTGCAACATTTTATCTTACCGGGAGGTCATCCGATAAGTTCCTATGCTCAAATCGCCCGCTGTGTTTGTCGCAGGGCAGAACGAAGAATTGTTGAAATGGATGAAGACGTTCACCGTTTTACTCAAGAGATAAAATATATTAATCGATTAAGCGACTACCTTTTTATACTTGCTCGATTTATTTTACAAGAATTTGGAAAAGAGGAAGTTAAGTGGGAACCAAAGCGATAAAACACGGATTTGGAATAAATAATCATCAA
>JBEGMB010000249.1:0-3041 GCA_041183245.1 Bacteroidota bacterium | reverse complement strand
CCCATATATAGAGCCCATATCCGGGACCGCATTTAAAATAACATTAATTTTATCAAGTTTCTGTATTTCAAAGAGTTCCCTGAGTTGATGGGCAAACATACGTTTCGAGTAATTGGCTTTGAATACATAAATTGGAATATCTGCTTTGGATAGAAGGTTAATTCCATCAGACACGATCCCAACGGGTGGGTTGTCTATAAAAATTAAATCATAGCCAGCCTTTAGTTGGTCAATTATTTGACTCAGTGTTTCACTCTGTATTAAATCTGAAGGGTTTGGCGGAATAGGCCCTGCAGTAATAAAATCAAGTTGCGGAATTGTTGATACCTGAATAACCTCTTGTAGGGGTAACAAACCAGATAATACTTGGCTCATACCTTTTTGGTTATCTACATTAAATCCATGATGAACTTTAGGTTTGCGTAGATCTAAATCCAGGATAATACATTTTTTGCCTGAGGATGAAAAAGTGGCAGCCAAATTCATGATTACAAAGGTTTTTCCTTCGCCAGAAATTGAGGAAGATACAGCAATCAGTCGGGCATCCTTATTGATGAAGTTTAAGTTAGATTTAATGTTTCGAATGGATTCAGATATCCTGGATTTGGGCGATTGGGTAATGACAATTTGAGAATACTTCATTTTACTTTTGTGAAGCGGAACACTACCTAAAATAGTGGTATCATTGGGTAGTAAATTTTTTAGGTCTGCAACCGAGGTAATTTCGTTATAGGTTAAATAATAGAATAATAGCCATGCTAATCCAATTATAATTCCGGAAATTCCAAGGATTAAATACGTTTTATTGCTATTCGGAGATACAGGTTGTTCCGCAAGGGTAGGTAGACTCAGTAGTCTATTGTCACTTGAAAATCCAGCATTATTAATTTGAAATTCAATTTTCTTCTGAGTGAACAAATTAAAATACTCTCGATTCAATTCCTCCATATATTTTAGTCGATTGAATTCGGTGGTTTTTTCTGGTAATCCCAATAATTTTCCTTCGTATTTCGCTAGTTCATTTTCAATCAAGCGCTTTTCATGTTTTAACCGTTCCTGAATCGCATTTAAGCTTTTCTTAACCCCTTGAATTCGATTGCTAACACGTTCATTTATAAGTCGTACTTTACTACTTTCATAAGTGATGTCTTGCAGTAAATCTTCTCTTGATTCTAACAATTTATTTAATTCTTCAATTTGTCGAGTTATTGACCCTTCAAAGCTTCTTCTGCCAACTAATTCAGGTAAAATCCGGTAAATCTCATTGCGCGTAACATCGCTTGAAATTCTATTGTTTACGTAGATTACCGCATTCAATTCTTCATTGATTTCAGCTAAGCGTTTAGAGATGGATGACAAGTTTCCCGTAATGTCAGATTCTTCGTATTCAATGCTTGGGATGTTTTGTGATTTTTGGAACAGGCTCAAACTATCTTTTGAATGATCAAGTACGAGCGATAAAGAGTCTAACTGTCCATTGATAAACGCAATGGTTTGACTATTCTCCTCTTGGGTTTTATACTTTTCAAAATTAAAGTAACTGTTGATAATCGATTGAATTATATGATAACAGAGTTTGGGATTTTCATGATGAAACAAGAGTTCAATGGTTCGCGCATTTTCATCTATAGGTGTAATGCTTAGGCCGGCTTGAAGTTCTTTTACTAATTGATTCTTGTTATTGAAAGTAAAGTAGATTTCTCCCGTGTTGATTATTCGATTAAACGCAGCGCTATTATTTGTTTTTATTTCAATGTTGAAATATTTGGTAACGATTGGTATGCCCAATTTCCCATTTTTTTTAAGTACCTTATTCTTGCGTTCAAAGACTAATTCAAAATCACCCGCTGAACTGGGGTTGATTTCAATTTTTGTGTTACATAGGGTTGAGTCATATAAATCTTTTACCAAAATGGAAAATGGGGTATATCCGTAAAGATTTTCAGTAAGTAAATCCCCTTCATTAAAAACACTCGTATTCAAATTTAAGTTTTGAACCGCATGTTCAAATAATATAGTAGACCGCAACAACTCAACGTCTTTTGATAAACTATTGTCTTGAGAGAGAGGAGCTTGTTCACCGAGCACTTGCTTTACTTTGTTGGAGTGAATTACTTGAAGTACAGCTTGTGAATTATATATAGGCTTTGTGTAGCGTAAATAAATAAAACCAAGGAAAAATAAAAAAACAAGAAGTAAAAGCGGCTTGTACCAATGCTTAACTAAGATATTTCTTAGAATTATCGGGTTGAACTGGTCATTTACAATCAGCTTTTCTCTGGTCATAACTTGCTGAAGATTGAAAATACTACCAAGCCACTGGTTAGAATACTAAGCCATGGACCTGCATCTCGCAAGGCGTTTTGAGCGTTTCGCGGATGATGATTTATCACAAGTATGTCTCTGTTTTGAACCGTTACGTCTGCGTTTTTCAGATGGTTTATTTCTGACAGGTCAAATTGATATATTTTTCTTACACCATTTTCCATTCGAAACAGTCTAATTTGATTCGACTTGCCAAGTTCTTTAACTCCTCCTCCTAAGGCAAGTACCTCCATTAAGGTCATTGCTTCATTCGCTAATGGGATTACTTGTCCGGCCCCCTTGGCATTAAATAACATAAGGCGTTGATTTGTAATAGTTACTTCTACGTATGGCGATTGAATTGTTTTGGTCAGTTTTAAGGTTAGCGCCTCCCTTAATTGACTTGTCGTTAAACCCTTGGCCATAACTTCTCCTACCAATGGAAGTCTTATTTCACCGGTTGAACTCACCGTGAATCCATCTTCTATTTTCGTAGTAGCTTGTTCAGTATTAATTGAGGCGATCGACATTAACGCATTTTCTCCATCATTTGGATAGATTTTAATGCTTAATCGGTCACCAGATTGAATGGTTTCCTCTTGATTTTTGGGTTGAACACTTTCTATGGTGTAAGTGGGAACCTTAGAATCAGAAAGTAATTTGTTCGAATTATAAACGCTGCATGATGAAAGGAATAGCGCAATGAACCAATATAATAATAACCTTTTATTCATTAG
>JBEGMB010000248.1:0-6158 GCA_041183245.1 Bacteroidota bacterium | reverse complement strand
ATCGTATTAATGAAGATAAAGATGAACTAAATCGTCAGTTTTTCTCTTTGATGCTTTTCAGTAAGTTTCAACCCTTGAAGGGAACCAATTCAGCCAATGAATCTGCAGCCATTGATTTGTTTGAAAGTCAAATTAATCAAGCCCTTTCTCAAATGTCTAAAAGTTATCAAGTTAAAATGGATTTAGGGACAGATAATGTCTCTACTTCGGTGCAAAAATCCTTTGTAGGAGATCGCTTGGTGGTTACAGGCAGCTTCGGGGTTCAAAACACAACGGGAACATCCGCTGCAAGCGGTGGATTAGTAGGCGATGTCAGTATTGAATACTTGGTAAATGAATCCGGGACCTTTCGTGTTAATGCGTTTAATCGTTCAAACTCAAATACGGTAAAAGAAAATGCAGGGCCTTTCACACAAGGTGCGGGACTTTCATATCATGAAGATTTCAATAGCGCAAAAGATTTTGTACTCTTGCAATCTTTTTTAGATGTGTTTAGATCGAAGGAGAATAAAGTAGTAAAATTCAAGCGCAAGAAACGTCAAACTAAATTGCCGCCTGTCGGAGCGCCATCGGAACCGACCCCAAGCATAGAAAACAAAGAAGAAAATGAATAAAGTACTAGTAGCAAATCGAGGTGAAATTGCACGAAGGGTGTTGAGAACCTTGAAGAAAATGGATATTAAAAGTGTTGCGGTATACAGCGATGCAGATCGTTTTGCTCCCCATGTATTAGAAGCAGATGAAGCGGTGTATTTGGGAGCAAGCCCTTCTTCAGAATCCTATCTGCGTCAGGATGCCATCATTCAAGCGTGCAAGGATTTGGGGGTGGATGGGGTTCATCCCGGATATGGTTTTTTGTCTGAAAACGCAGGTTTCGCAAGAAAATTAAAAGAGGCCGGTATCATATTGATTGGACCTTCTCCTGAATCAATGGAGGTCATGGGAGATAAATTAAGTGCCAAACAAGCGGTCAAAGAGTTTGGTGTTCCCTTGGTTCCTGGGGTCGACGAAGCTGTGGCAAGCGTCGAACTTGGAAAGAAAATTGCTGCAGGCATTGGGTATCCCGTGTTAATCAAAGCCTCCGCTGGGGGTGGTGGCAAAGGCATGCGCTTGGTGGAACGTGAAGAAGATTTCGAAGAACAAATGCATACCGCCCAAAGTGAGGCTAGATCTTCCTTTGGAGATGATGCGGTGTTTATAGAAAAATTTGTAACAAAACCTCGTCACATTGAAATCCAAGTATTTGCAGATAACCACGGGAACGTTGTGTATTTGTTCGAGCGTGAATGTTCGATTCAGCGAAGACATCAAAAGGTAATTGAAGAAGCGCCTAGTGCTGTAGTAACTCCTGAATTGCGCAAACAAATGGGGGAGGCTGCGGTCAATGTATGTAAGGCGTGTAATTATTCAGGCGCAGGTACAGTAGAGTTTTTATTGGATGCTGAGTTGAATTTCTATTTTCTAGAAATGAATACGCGGCTCCAAGTGGAGCACCCGGTTACCGAAGAAATTACGGGTACAGACTTAGTGGAATGGCAAATCCGCGTGGCACGTGGTGAAAAACTGCCAAAGTCTCAAGATGAGTTAGCCATCAATGGACATGCCATTGAAATACGGGTGTATGCAGAGGACACGCTCAACGGATTTATTCCAGATATCGGCACACTAAACCGGTATCGCATTCCTTCTGGCCGCTCAGTGCGAGTAGATGATGCGTTTCTCGAAGGAATGGATATTCCGATTTATTATGACCCAATGATTGCCAAATTGGTGGTTTGGGGAAAAACACGCCAGGATGCCATTAGACGATGCATAGAAGCCATCGATGATTATCAGATTTCGGGAGTTAAAACAACCCTGGATTTCGGGAAATATGTATTGAAACATGAGGCGTTCATTTCGGGTAATTTTGATACAAACTTTGTTAAGCACTATTTCTCTGATCCGCGGGTTGTAAATACAGCCATGGAGGAGGAGCATCGAGCGTTAACCTTCAGTATTGACCAAATTTGGAAGGATATTAAGGCCTTTAAGGAAAAAGAATATGCTTCAAGAGAAAATACAAGCAGTTGGAAAAATAAATTACAATCGTAATTCAGTCAATTAGAAATGACTAATTTTACGCAACCAAATTAGCATATGAATTTACACGAATACCAAGGAAAAGCGATTTTAAAAAGCTACGGAGTAGCCATTCAAGAAGGAGTGGTAGTAGAAAATGTAGCCGATGCAGTAGCCGCTGCGGAAGAATTAACCAAACAAACCGGTACGGGATGGTATGTGATTAAAGCACAAATCCATGCGGGTGGTCGCGGTAAAGGAACTGTTGAAGAAACAGGATCTCACGGAGTTGTTTTAGCTAAAGGTATTGGTGAAGTAGAAGAGAAGGTAAAAGGAATCCTAGGGGGCCATTTAGTTACCTTGCAAACCAATGGAAAGGGTAAAAAAGTTAATAAAGTGTTGATTGCTCAGGATGTTTACTATCCAGGAGAAACTGAACCGCAAGAGTTTTATATGTCGGTATTGTTAGACCGTGAAAAAGGCCGTAACGTGATTATTTATTCTACCGAGGGTGGAATGGACATCGAGCACGTAGCGGAACATACGCCAGATAAAATATTTAAAGAATTCATTGATCCGCGCGTTGGATTACAAGGATTTCAAGCGCGTAAAATCGCGTTCAATCTTGGATTGAGTGGAGAAGCGTTCAAGCAAATGACCAAATTCGTAGCCTCATTATACAAAGCATATGATGGTATCGATGCAGCGATGTTTGAGATTAATCCATTATTCAAAACATCAGATAATAAAATTATCGCGGTAGATGCGAAAGTTACCTTAGACGGTAACGGCTTGATGCGTCACCCAGATTACGCAGCGATGCGTGATAAAAACGAAGAGGATCCAACGGAGGTTGAAGCGGATGAGGCAGGATTGAATTTTGTGAAATTAGACGGAAATGTGGGATGTATGGTAAATGGGGCAGGCTTAGCTATGGCAACCATGGACATTATCAAATTATCCGGTGGTAACCCAGCAAATTTCCTTGATGTTGGTGGAACAGCAAATGCTGAGCGCGTAGAAAAAGCATTTCATATCATCTTGAAGGATCCAAACGTAAAAGCCATTTTGGTGAATATTTTCGGAGGAATTGTACGTTGCGATCGTGTTGCTCAAGGTATTGTCGATGCATATAAGAATATCGGACATATTCCCGTTCCGATTATTGTTCGTTTACAAGGAACTAATGCGGTGGAAGCTAAGAAGTTAATTGATGATTCAGGTTTGAATGTTCATTCAGCGGTATTGCTTCAAGAAGCTGCAGATAAAGTGAAAGAAGTGTTGGCTTAAATTTAATTCCCTCATGGGTGCAGGTTTGAACCCGCACTTAGAGTTATTGGTTAAATATGCTGCCCAACATTTATCTTCAAGAAACTACGCAGGAGTTTATTCATCGAATCAATCGCCTTGAAGGCAATGAAGTTCCCTTGTGGGGTAAAATGAATGTGGGTCAAATGTTCTCCCATTGTTGCCTTCCATACCAACAAATTCTCGGAGAAAACACAGATCGTCCAGGTGTTATAATGCGGGTTTTGATGCAATGGTTTTTTCGTAAGTCGATGACCAATGATCAACCGTATCGTAAGAATTTACCCACCGGTCCTACCTTTATTAGAACCGGAAAACACGATGTTTCTGAAGAACGTCAGCGCTTAATCGCATACATTGAGGCCATAGAACAACTTGGACCTGAACGTTTATCGGAGATCCCTTCGCTGAGTTTGGGTAGACTTAGTCCTCAAGAATGGTCGAACATGCTTTATAAGCATTTGGATCACCACTTGCGCCAATTTGGGGTGTGAGTTTTTAAACTAATTTTATACTTAGTGATAATATTCAAAAGAATATCACTACTTTTGCACCCGATTTCGAGTGGGTTTTTTACCTATTTTATTGAAATTCAAGTGTTAAATGTATAAAATTCAGTCAAGCGTCCATTTATGAAAAAACTAACAAGAATCCTTGGTTTAGGTGTCGCAACCCTCAGTACCTGTTTAGCAGTTACCTTTGGTCAAACCTTTACTCCGACCAATGTTTTGTCGGTATCAGGAGCGACCAGTGTATATGATCTCGCGATCGGAAACTTGGTTAGCGCCAGTGTCAATAAAGAAATTGTGCTTACCAATGCAACGAATTATGGCATATTGAATGCCAATAACTTTTTACCCTTAATTTCCTTGTCAGGAACCTATCTTACCCAAACGAATATTCCGTACAACGGATATAATTCTAGAGCGATTGCGGTAGGTGATTTTAATTCAGATGGTTACATGGACATTACCCATTCCTCTGAATGTAATTGCTCCAATTCCTACATTCAGGCAGGTTCTGCAGCTGGCACCTTTTCTCCAGCTACTATTTCCAGTGCGTTTTTTATGCAGCGTTTCACGAACGACATTGCGGTAGGAAATCTCCTTAATAATGGTAGAACAAGTATTGTTTCAGGAGGTAATGCCTTAACAGAGATTAAAACAAATACTGGGGTAGGGACCAATTTCTCCTTCACTAATGTTGGTAATAGTTCCATCAATACCGGTAATCCAGCGAATAGTTCTTGGGGTTATCAAATTGGTGATATGAATGGTGATGGTTTGGGAGATGTAATTGCTGCTTATCCAACCGTGGGTTCAGTCTACATTTTTTACAATACCGGGGCGTCTCCATATTTTAATACTACAAACGTTCAGACCATCAATATGACAAATAATGGGGTGTGGGATAATGTAACTGGTCTCGGAGTTGGTGATGTAGATGGAGATGGAGATTTGGATATTTCTGCTTTAGTTAAAACAGATGGTTCTGGTGGACGTGCCTTTTACGTAATCACCAATAACGGGGGGGGGAGTTTTTCAGTTTCGTCACCAGTTACGGTGGCTTCGTATAGTACATGGCTCGAAATGGCAGATATGAATGGCGACGGTAGAGCGGATATCGTTGTGCCCGGTGCAGGTCAAATCAAAGTATACAATTCAAATAATGGAGCGTTTACCTCGGTAGCTTCCTACTCTTACAACTTCGGGGCAAGTCGCGTGGCCTTGGCGGATATTAACATGGATGGTGCAACGGACATCGCTGCAATTTCATCAACGCAAATTCTTGTTTTGTTAAACGGTAGCATTTCTGCAGTGAATTCATCGCAATCGAGTTTAAGCGGATTCTCCTCATGTTTAGGGTCGAATTCTGCAAACCAAACAACCATTGTTTCAGGAACCAATTTAGCTGCTGGCATTACAATTACTGCGCCAAGTGGATTTGAGATATCTACCAATGCATCTACAGGTTTTGGTGCTACGCTAACCTTGAATCAAGTAGCTGGTTCGGTTGCAGCAACAACAATCTATGTGCGAATGACCGGTGCAACAGCAGGTGCGATTTCTGGAAATTTAACCCTTACCTCGGGGGCAACATCGAATACAGTGGCCTTGAGTGGTACCGTAAACAACGCACCGGTGGTGAATGCTGGACAAGACCAAACGGCCTTTGCTGGTACTCAAGTTACTTTGAGCGGTTCAGGGGCTACAAGCTATACATGGAATAATGGGGTGAGTAATGGGGTACCCTTTACCGTCAACGCTACAACTACCTACACGGTGACCGGTAATACCAGCGGGTGTACAGGAACTGATCAGGTTGTTGTAACTGTGTTAGCCGCACCCACACTTTCTATTAATACGAATGATTCTATTTGTGCAGGACAAACGACCACACTTTCGGTTTCTGCTGCGGCAACAGGTACTCCATGCGCAAGTACAGGCTTACCTGCTTCTTTACAAAATGGGCTAGTAGGGTATTGGCCGTTTTGTGGGAATGCGAATGACGCTTCCGGTAATGGAAATAATGGTACAGTGAATGGTGCGACCTTAACAACTGACCGCTTTGGTGCGGCGAACAATGCTTACAGTTTCGATGGGGTTGATGATTTTATTCAAACATCCTTCTATGGAATTTCAGGATCTAACTCAAGAACCTTAAATTTTTGGGCTCAAACTACAGGCTCAAATGTGAATCCATCAACTGAAAACATGAATGTGTTTAATTATGGTTCTGCTTTAGCCGGAGGAATTTGGGAAGTTGCGTTAAATCATGGATGTGAAGGG
>JBEGMB010000247.1:0-16551 GCA_041183245.1 Bacteroidota bacterium | reverse complement strand
GTTTATTATAGATTGTATTAGGGGTGTTTTGTGAAAGGGGCAAAAAAAAAGCACTTCGATTGAAGTGCTTTTAAAAAAGATGAAATTTAGAATTATTTTACCTTCTTCACTATAAATTCTGTTCTCCTGTTTTTCGCATGTTCCTCTTCAGGGCATGGGGAAACTACTTTTCCTTCACACGGACAATTTACTTTTAATTTAGCTTCGCCATACCCAATACCAGAGATTCGAGTTGGGGTAGTGATTCTACTTCGGATATAGTCAGCGGAAGCTTTTGCTCTGTTGTCAGAAAGCTTTTTGTTCGCATCCTTAGCACCCCGACAGTCTGTGTGTGATCCTAATTCAATAATCATGCTTGGGTATTCATTCATTATGCTTACAATCTTATCTAACTGCACGGCTGCATCTTCACGTATATCAAATTTACCGTAGTCAAAATAGATATCACCCAATTGCATTAGTTTCGATAGATCAACACCAACTTCTACTTTACCTATACTCAAATCAATCAAATCATTAATGCTAACAGTACCAGTTTGAGTAGGTGTATAGCTAAAATCGATCAACTTCGTAGCATAATCTTTCTTTTCAAGTTTAATTTCAAATTTTTGGGTTGCACCATATTTCAAATCTTGAAAAGCTTTTGTGAAGCCACCGTTCACGTCTGAGTTTGTAATTAAAATCTCCTTTCCAGAACTTAAGTCTTTAAGTGTGACTTTTACGCCTTCAAGTACATTTTTTGTTTTAGTGTCTGTAACAATCCCATTATATGTAACATTAGGTCTGTTTTCCAAAGCTACATTTTGCTTTACTTTAGGCGTATTGAAATCAGTATTTAAATTAAACTGTTCATTTTTGTGGTTTTCTTTTTGAACTTCCACAGTATACGTTTGATCAGGCTCCAGGTTTACATTGTATCCACCTTTGGCATCTGTAATTAGGGTAGCAACGATGTCTCCTTTTTGGTTTTTGATATTTAAGGTAGCCTCTTTTAGTGTATCATTCGTGTTTAAATCAGTCACTGTACCAGACATTATTACTTTAAATACTATGGGTCTAAGTTGCGAAAAGCTGTAGATGTTGTCGTTATTCTTTTCGCGATTAGAACTCATGTATCCTTTCATATCTTCGTGGTAAACGATAGCGATGTCATCGGATAAACTATTAATTGGCGCTTCGAGATTCATAGGATTGAATACATCTTTACCATTCTTCAATTCTGTAACAAACAAGTCATAACCACCTAGTCCTTTCAATCCATTCGATGAAAAGAACAATTGACCGTCTGGACTGAACCAAGGAAAGAATTCATTTCCAGTAGTGTTAACTTTTGGACCTAAATTAATTGGCTCTCCAATAGTTCCTTTTGCATCTAACGATGCAACATACAGGTCAGTACCGCCTTGTCCTCCCGGTGCTTCAGATGCAAACACAATATAATCTCCATCTTTTGAAACAGCCGGATGCCCAACGGAGTAGGCTCTGTTGTTTATGTTACACGGTATGATGTTACTCCATTTACCTTTTGCACTTACTTCAGCAGTAAATAACATAAGTTCTTTCTTTCGGGTTCCTGAGTTTGTCTTTTTAGAATTACGTGTAAAAAAAACACGTTTTCCATCCGGTGTAAAACAAAGCGGTCCTTCATTGAATTTACTATTCGATTTACGTTGAAATCTGCTCACCTTATTTGATTTGGCATCAACAGTAAAGTAGTTAAAGAAATGTTGGTCGTTTCCATTTACACGCTTCACGATTCCCCATTCTTTACTGGAAACTAAAATCAAGGCATTGTTACCTGCATTCTTGTACACTCCAATCTCGGCATCGTCGGCATTGAACTTAGCTGGTGTTGTAGCGAAATATGGATTATTTCCTTGAGAAAACGCAATGGTTGTAAGGAAAATTGAAAATAAAAGTGTTAGTTGTTTAACCATGATTACTAAGCTTAAAAGTATCGAGGGGATTTAACGTCAGATTTTTTGTAATTGAAGTCATAGGACATAAGGACTTCAAATGTTCCATTATTATAATTTCTAATAGGTGTTAAGCCATATTCACTAGCAAGTCCTAGTCTAAATTGTCGCGTAATTTGATATTGAACAAAACCACCTGCAGCAGCATTCAAACGGTTCATTGCACCAATCCAAAGTTTATCATTGAAAATTCCGGCCAGTGAAATGTCTATACTGATAGGAGCACCCATGGCAGCTTTAACCTGAACACTTGGACGTAGTTTCCATTTTGCACTAACTGGAAAAATACCACCAACAATTCCAAAATAATGACGTTGCCCACGATATGTAGTATCGCTTGTAGATCCTTCCATGAGTCGTGGAGAACTAAGACCTAAGAAAAAATGTTCGTCATGATAGTACACACCGAAACCGACGTTTGGCGTGATTTTATTCTGAACTTGCGCGAATGCGGGGTCACCATCTTGAACATCATTCCATTTGGATGTATTAAAATTAAGCATATTCACACCACCCTTCAATCCCAAAGCTAAACGTGCAGTTTTTCCTAATTTGAGTGTGTACGAGAAATCAGCATAAACCGCCGTTTGATTAATCGGTCCGATCATGTCGTTCACGGCCGTTAAACCCAGCCCTACTGATCGATAATTCAGGGGAGTATGTAGGCTTAAGGTAGTTGAGCGTGGTGCACCATCAAATCCAACCCATTGTTCGCGGTGGATCGCGGTTGCACTTAACATGCCTGAACTTCCTGCATACGCGGGATTAACATGCAAGAAATTGTCAAAGTATTGCGTAAATTGAGGATCTTGCTGGGCATTAACCAAATTAGTAATGACTAATGCAGCGAGTATGATTATTTTTTTCATAACTTTTCCTGTATTGTAAATCTTAGTTCTTGATATATAAATACCCTTTGACAGCTTCTTCTCCATTGTTTTTATCAAAAACGAAGAAATAAGTTCCATCCGGGAGAATTTCACCTCCTAAGGTGGAAACATTTGCTTTTCCAACAAATTCATTGGTGTAGTATTCCTTGTGATAAACTTCTGAACCAAACCGGTTGAAGATTTGAAGGTGGTTTTTTTCAAAGTAATCCGCTCCTGTAATGGTCCAATTGTCATTTTTACCATCACCGTTCGGAGAAATTCCTTCTGGGAAAGACAATATACAGTATGATTGTGTTGGAGCAGGATCACATGGATCAAGCGGGTCGCTTCCTTGATTAACTTCGCTCCCGTCGTTCACTCCATCTCCGTCCGTATCAGGATTGAATACTTCAGTTGTAATTGTCGATTCATACGCATTGGTTAGACCATCTCCATCGCAGTCTGCGTTATTGAATGTTGCACCAATTGGAAGTGTAATACTTGCAGAAACAAAACTACACGGATTGGTTAACTCTGTATTATCTGTCAGCTCCGTGGCATTGGTTACACCGTCTTGGTCGCAATCCCAATCATTCCATGCATCGCTGGTTGGTACCGTTTGACTGGAGGCTATAAATTCACATCCATTCTGCGGATCGGTGCCATCTGTTAATTCTGCTGAATTAAGCACGCCATCTCCGTCGCAATCCTCATTCATCCAAACCGAGGTTTGTGGCATGGTAATACTCGCAGCAATATAATTACAAACGTCTAAATAATAGGTGCTATCTTCTAATTCGTCTGCATTTTGTACACCATCACCATCACAATCTAAGAAGAACCAAAGGGCATCTTGTGTTGCTGTAATACTTCCAGGAATTAACGAACAAGGGTTTGTGGGATTGGTATTATCCGTTATTTCATCACTATTGGTAACTCCATCACCATCGCAATCATCAGCTAACCAAGCATTGGAAGGAGTAAGCGTTATGCTAATTGCATACAATGAACACGGATCGGTGCCATTAGAACCTGAAATAATTTCATCTCCGTTGGTAACCCCGTCGCCATCACAGTCTAAGGCATTCCAAGCTACATTTGGCGTTGCATTTTGAGCTACATATGGAAAAGAGCAATCATCATCGATGGCATATCCCATTCCATATTCAACGCCATTTGTGTATCCGTCACCATCACAATCTGCATTTACCCAAACCGGACCATACGTTAAGGTTTGACTGGCGATTACATAGTCGCACGGATCATTAGGATCAGTATTATCTGTCAATTCCGTCGCATTGGTTACTCCGTCTCCATCGCAATCTGCGGATGGATTGAGATTACAAGGTGATACAGTAATGTAAATCCATGCTTGTGAACATGCGCTAACCAAAGGAGCAGCGGAATCACATACTTGATAATAGATTGAATCTTGTCCATTGAAACCAATGGTTGGGGTGTACATCACTTCTCCGTTTAGAATCGTAGCCGAACCATGTACAGGTCCAAAGAGTATCTCAACGGTGGTCAACCACAACGGATTATCGATGTCATTATCGTTGGAAAGTTGATTAAGAATATTAATTGAATTCTCATCGACCGTGTAGTTGTCATTATTCAATGAAGGCGCATCATTAATTGGTGTAACATCAATAAATAAGGTATCGGTTGAGCAAGCAATTGGCAATGGACTACCGTTGTCACAAACGCTAATTACAACCATGTCTGTTCCAAAATAATTTGCATTGGGCGTGTATGTAAATGAACCGTTGGCCGCTACAGTAAACACTCCGTTTGAGGAATTTACAATCGGGAGAATATTACAAGAAAGTACAGTATTTTCAACGTCATAATCACCATTGGCTAATAAATTTCCAGTTTGCAATCCAGCATCTTCGGTAATTGAAAGGTAATTGCTGTGTGTAACTGGTGCATCATTGATGCCCGTTAAATTCACGGAAATTTGTGCAGTATTTGAAGTTTGACCTAGACTATTATTAATGGTGTAGTTAATTGATTCAACGCCATTGAAATGTAAATTTGGAACAAACGATATATTTCCCGTGAAAAAATCCGCAGACCATTGTCCATTCGGACTCGTGAATGTCGATTGAATACCTGGAGCGATTGTATTTATATCGATGGTAGATGTAACCAAGGTACCTCCATTAGCCAGGTCATTTGATTGAATAGCCGCAATGGAAATGATTTGGTCTTCGTTTCCAGAGGCAATATCATTTGTAGCAATGGGTTGTGCCAAAGCGAAAAGTGGACTTAAGAATAAAAAACCTATTATAAGGTATTTATAACATGGGAATTCGTTTTGCTTCATTGAGTCAAAATTATTTTGAGCCCAAATATAAGTAAAAAAAACGAAACACAGGGTTAATATACAGTCGAAATAAACATGGGTAATTATCAGAACTCCTTGTTTATCAGGTTTAATGCGGGATTATAAAATTAACATCCACCCTGCAAATAACAAGACCAATGAGGTGATAAGAACCAAAGCCAATTTCCAATCCAGAGATATTTTTTCTGCAGGAGTTCGCTTTGAAAATACTAATAGGATAAGTTTTAAATAAATAAAAGCACCTATCACAGAACTCAAAATTGCAGCAATTCCTAGGACTGGATGTAACTGAATAATGTCTTTTATCAAAAGAAATTTGCCAAAGAACCCAGTGAACGGCGGAATACCACTTAAGGAAAGGAGTGCAACTAATAAGCTAAAACCTAACAATGGATTTTTATATCCGATTCCCTCAAGCAAAGAAATTTGGTCGTCTTCTTCAGAAATAACTTGAGAAATAAACAGCAGAATCAGTGAGCTAGCACCATACCCTAGAAGAAAAATAACTAAACTGCGTTCGCCTGATTGAGTTCCATTCATTATCGATAGTAGGGCGATTCCCGTATTGCTAATTCCTGAAAATGCCATCAAGCGTTTTAACGAGGTTTGTTTCAATCCAGATAAATAACCAATAAACAATGAGGCAATGATTACAGCGTACATAAAATACATCCACTGATCGCTTAAGTTACCGAAGGTTGTTTTTATCAACTTGTACAACGCAATAAACCCTGCAATTTTTACAACGGTAGACATATATGCCATAACTCCTTTCGAACTTCCTTCATATACATCAGCATTCCAAAAATGAAATGGAACTGCACCAACTTTAAAGAGTAAGGAAGCAATAATTAATAGTACGCCTGCAATCATTAAGGCAGGGGTATAGAGTCCGCTCATCACAGCGAATCCAATTTCATTTAAATTAAAACTACCTGTGGCACCAAAAACTAATGCAATACCGAAGAGTAAAATTGCCGTAGCAAACGAACCCGTAAAAAAGTACTTTAAGGCAGCTTCAGAAGCCAAATGTTCCGCTTTTCTACTCCCCACAAGTACATACACAGGAATTGAAAGAATCTCAAGGCCAATAAAAAACATGAAAAAATCTTTAAACCCAATCAAACAGAGCGCACCAGTTAAGGAGAACATCATAAGCGAAGTAATGTCCGCGTAATGAGATTTATCTTTTGATTGCATCGCGTAACCACCAATTAGCACCAGTCCGGTGAATAGAATTGCCATTAAGCTCAGGTATATCTGGGGTCCATTAAACACCAAACTTCCTGCGTAACTTTTCAAGATAGAAACGTACGAAGCGTAATTCCAAAAAAGGATAAAGGCGACACTTAATCCAAGTAAATTTAGACCTAAGGCATACGCCGGTTTTTTCATCATCCCCAAAAACAAGGAGATTAAACCAGTTAAAAAGATTATCAATAACGCATCCATTATTTGATTATAAGTTGGGTATCGGCTCCTGCTTCGAGCATGTGCTTGATACTTGGTTTAACAATAGAAAATATAAAATCGGGGTACAAACCGAGAGTTACAGCCAGTATAGCGATCAATGCGAATACCGAGACTTCATTCCATTTTAAATCGGTAAACGTTGCAATGGTTGGTGCACCCATGCTGCTCATCTGATAGGCACGAATCATATACACGGCACCAATAACTAAGGTTAAGGCAGATAAAATCCCCATCCATACGTTAAAATCAAAAACAGCCTTAATCAAAAGAAATTCGCCAATGAATCCTGCGGTCATAGGAACAGATAACGAAATGAACAAAATCACTCCGAACCAAAAGCCAAATCGAGGTGCAATTTTAGCAATACCCCCCATTTCTCGTAAGTTAGTAGTTCCCAAACGATCTTCAATTATGCCTGCTGCGAGGAACAATCCAATGGCGATTAAACTGTGGTTTATCATTTGAATTATACTTCCTTGAATTGAATCCAATGAGAACACCATAATGCCTGCTGCAATTAACCCTAAGTGACTAATAGAAGCGAATGCAAATACCTTGCGGATATTTACTTCACGCATCGCAATGAACGCACCATATAAAATCCCGATTACTCCAAGGATAATTACCGGCCATTGCCAATAAGTTAAGGCACTTTGATTTAACCCGATCATCCATTTTATCATTCCGAATAAAGCCATTTTAAGCATTATGGCAGATAAAAGCATTGTTCCAGCCATAGGAGCAGTTGAATAGGTGTTTGGCTGCCAGGTGTGAAATGGGAAAAGTGGAATTTTTACAGCGAATGCAATTAAAAATCCGGTAAAAATCCAACAGGCATATTTTGCGGGTATCGCGGTGTACTGAATCGCTTCATAAGCATATGACGTGCTATATACACCAATAGCCAAAATGGAGAGTAGCATGAATAGCGACCCAAATAAAGTGTATAAGAAAAATTTCAGCAAGTTTTGTTGATTTTTCTTAGCTCCGAACCAATATAACATTAAAAATACAGGGATCAGTGTGAATTCCCAAAATACGTAAAAGAGTACGGCATCTTGAGAGGCAAACAATCCATTGAGCCCAAATTGCATAATAAACATGAGTCCTGCAAAGAGTGGCGAATTCGCTTCAGTTCTGTTGTAATTAGCTAAGGCAACTAAAAAGATAACCAAGTTACTTAAGGAAAGCATGACGATTCCGATACCGTCATATGCCATTTCAAAGGTCAGTCCTAATTTGAAAACTTTACCGGTATGAAAAATATATTCCATATATCGCGGGTCGAAGGAACCCAATCGAACCAACACAAGCGCCAGTGAAATAAGCGCAAATAATATACTTGTGTTTTTCACCCATTTACTTGGGATGAAAAAGGAAATAATTCCAAGAAGCAGGGGGATTAGTACTAGTTCCAATGTATTGTATTTATAAGGTAAGACACGATAAGCATAATAAGACCGATAACCATCCAAAAGAGGTAGCTGGAAACTAGCCCATTTTGTAATTTCCGTACTTGATTTCCGGTTTTTTCAGTGAGTGCAGCTAATCCAAAAATTCCAGCATTAAGTACTTTGATTTCTATCACTTGTTTTAGTTGTTCACCTAACCACTCCGCTGGTTTTGTGATTAACGCATGATAAAGCTCATCCCAATATAATTTCTTAGAAGAAAGCAATTCCCATCCCTTAAGATCCGAATCAGCTTTTGCGAGGGAACCTTGTTTTGCATAGGTTACATATGCCCAAATTAATACAGCAATGCTCACGGCAGAAGCAACACCCATCAATAACAGTGTGGTATTCATAGCCGCTTCAGGATGTTCAATTAAACCAAGTCCAGCTGCACCTGATAAATAATGATTCAACCAATGTGCGCCTTGATGTAAAAACAATCCAGGTAAATTAAGCAAGCCACCAAATACGGATAATACAGCCAAAACCATTAAGGGAAGTGTCATAGAAATTGGACTTTCATGCGCGTGATCTTTCTGATGTGCTGTACCTCTAAACTCCCCATGAAAGGTTAAGAAATATAACCTAAACATGTATATCGCGGTCAATACTACCGAAAACATAATAACTCCATAAAGCATTGGATTTTCAGCAAACAAATGTCCAATGATTTCATCTTTTGAATAGAACCCGGATAACAGTGGAAATCCAGAGATTGCCAAGGTTCCAATTAAGAACGTTAAGTGAGTAATAGGCATGAGTTTACGGAGTCCACCCATCAAGCGAATATCCTGTTCATCCGACATTCCGTGGATAACGCTTCCGGAACCCAAGAACAACAAGGCTTTAAAGAAGGCGTGTGTGGTTACGTGAAAAATAGCAACAGTATACGCTCCAAGTCCTAAGGCTACAACCATTAATCCCAATTGAGACACGGTAGAGTAGGCGAGTACTTTTTTAATATCATTTTGACGAAGGGCCATAAATGCTGCAACTAATGACGTTGCAATACCAATGTACAACATCACATCTTTAGCATATGGTGCCAACTCAAACAAGAAATTAGAACGAGTTACCATATAGATTCCTGCCGTAACCATGGTTGCCGCATGGATTAATGCCGACACAGGTGTTGGTCCAGCCATGGCATCAGGTAACCAAGTGAATAATGGAATTTGTGCACTTTTTCCAGTTGCTGCCAAAAACAAACACAGCGTAATGGCAATAATAAGTATGCTGTTCATGGAAATGCCTTCAATACCACCTTCATTGACCATCTTAGCAATACCATCAAATTCTAGCGTATGAAACGTATTTAAGAGCATGAAGGCAGCAAATACCAACCCGGCATCTCCAATTCGATTCATTACAAACGCTTTTCTTGCGGCCAGGCTGTTGGAAATCCCTTTAATTGGATCGCTGTAGTGAAAGCCGATGAGTAAGAACGAACAAATTCCTACACCTTCCCAACCGAAGAAAAGAACAAAGTAGTTACTTCCCAAAACGAGCAACAACATCGCGAAAATAAAGAGGTTTAGGTAGGTGAAAAATTTAAAGTATCCTTCATCATGCTTCATATAACCCATGGAGAAGAGGTGAATTAAGGTACCAATTCCTGTGATAATCAGTGCCATCCAAACGGACAGTTGATCAATAAGGAAACTTACATTAATGTCAAAACTATCCAAATGAATCAGTCGAAACAAGGTTACTTTTACAGGTTCCGAAATTTGTCCAAAGAACGTTAAAACAATCAGAAACGAGATAGCAACCGTTGCCGTGCCAATCCCACCTGAAATTCCTTTAGAAAGATGCTTACCATATAATCCATTAATGAGCGCTCCTAAAAGGGGCAAACACAGCAAGCTAATTAAGAGCATTGATATCGACATGATTATCCTTTTAATTTATTGAATATACTTACGTCTATGCTGCGCAAATGACGATACGCAAGAATTAGAATCGAAAGACCTACCGTTGCTTCAGCCGCAGCTACAACAATGATAAAGAAGACGAAGATTTGGGCATCCGCATTTCCGTAGTAGGTTGAGAAAGAAACGAAAAGTAAGTTAACGGCATTCAACATAAGTTCGATGCACATTAATAAGACAATCATGTTTCGACGAATCATTACGCCAAAAGCACCAATTACGAAAAGTAAGGATGATAGGATGACAAAAAAGTCAATATTCACGGTTGCTGATGATCCCATATTAATCTATTGTTGGTTTATCACGTTTCGCAAGTAAAATAGCTCCGACCATTGCAGAAATGAACAGGATACTTGATATTTCAAACGGAACGACAAATTTTGTAAACAAGGTATTTCCAAGGTTTTCCACTAATCCGATATTTGAAATAGGTGCAAAATCATCTTTCTGACTGACCAATACAATATCCTTTAGGGCTGCAACAAGAACAAGGAAAAGTACCCCTCCCGCAACCGTGGAAATAATCCAAATAATGGTTGGAGTTTTAGGTTCAGCATCCTTATTTAAGTTTAAAAGCATTAATACAAATAAGAACAGTACCATGATTGCTCCGGCATAAACGATGATGTTAACAATGGCTAAAAACTGTGCATTCATCATAATGTAAAGTCCAGAAATGAAGAAGAAGGTCACGACCAAATAAAGTACACTGCGCACTGGGTGCTTACTGAGCACCACCATCATAGCGGACGCCACAGCTAAGGCACCCAAAAGTTGAGTTATTATAGTTGCTATCATATTGTACCTCGTTTTCCTGTGAATTGTCTTTTCGTAATATCGATTCGATTATCTAATGACTCTACTAACTTGTCCTTTCCATAAATGAATTCACCACGTTCAAATTGGGTAGGAACGAGGCGGTCAGTTAAAAATATCGCTTCCTTCGGACAAGCTTCTTCGCATAATCCGCAAAAAATACAGCGCAACATGTTAATCTCATACATTGAGGCGTATTTTTCTTCTCGGTATAGATCTTTTTGATCTTTGGTTCGTTCGGCAGATGTCATGGTAATTGCTTCCGCTGGACAAGCAACTGCGCAAAGTCCGCAGGCCGTGCAGTTTTCACGTCCTTGTTCATCGCGTTTCAATACGTGCATCCCACGATAAACCGGGGCGAATTCACGTATCTCTTCCGGATATTTCACCGTTTTTCTACGCATTAAAATATGTCGGAAGGTAACAAGCATTCCTTTGATAATCGCAGGAATATATAGTTTCTCCATGAAGGTCATGGGTTTATCCGAAACAACTACTTTTCTATTGGTAAGACTTTCCATAATAACTGATTAAAACCAATGTTCGTAAAGTGCAACTACAAATCCAGTGATTAGCATATTAACTAATGCAATTGGAATCAGAACTTTCCAACCCAAGTGCATTAATTGATCAAATCTAAACCGCGGTATGGTCCATCGAATCCACATAAAGACAAAAATGAATCCGAATATTTTCGCAAAAAATACCATTACACTGATAATAGACAAGAGGTTCGGACTATCTTTTAAATAATCCATTCCAGGAAAATTGTAACCGCCAAAGAAAAGAATTGCCATCAGCGCTGAGGATACGAACATGGCAACATATTCTGAAAATAGGAATAAGCCCAATTTCATTGAACTATATTCCGTATGATATCCTCCGATTAATTCGTTCTCACACTCTGGTAAGTCAAACGGAGCACGGTTGGTTTCAGCAAGGGCACAAATGAAAAATACCACAAAAGCAACTGGCTGATAAAAAATATTCCAATTCATACCGTGTTGGCTTTCAACAATGGCGCGTAAATCGAGGCTTCCGGAAATCATAATAATGGTAATGGCGGAAATCCCCATCGCTAATTCATAAGAAATCATTTGAGATGATGCTCTAATGGCGCCAAAAAGGGAATATTTATTATTAGAAGCCCAACCTCCAATCATAATACCATAAACACCGATTGAGATGATTCCAAAGGCAAATAAGATTCCGATATTGATTTCTGCGACTTGAAGGGAGATGGATCTTCCGAAAAGCTGTAAATCTGTTCCCCATGGTATAATTGAACTGGTAATAAGGGAGGTGAACATGGCGATACCAGGTCCTAAAATAAACAACCATTTATCTGCATTTGCTGGGGTAAAATCTTCTTTCATGAACATTTTTACTCCATCCGCAATCGGTTGTAAAATCCCGAAGGGACCTGCTCGGTCCGGTCCTACGCGATCTTGTATCCATCCTGCGAGTTTACGTTCAAAATAGGTTTGGTATGCAGCAATTCCTAAGGAGATTAGAAAAAGTACCAACACTAATACCAGTTTATCTATCCAATAAAATGTTTCCATTAGCCTATACGTTTAACGGGTTTATCCATACTTGTGGCATATTTCCCTTGTGAGATTACCGAATGGCGATTAATCACGCGAGGTCCAGCAATATTCCAATCATTCGCATTTTTATGTTCAAATCTACAATCATTACATAACCATGCTGTTTTACCGTCAATGTCTTCCACTTCGCCGTATTTATCTTTCCGTGCAGTAACTCTGTAAATGTCATTGCCAAACATCCAAACCACAGCTTTTCCACAACACTTGGAACACGATCTTTCTGCTTCCATAGGTTTTAAAAACCACACGCGGCTTTTAAATCTAAACGTTCTATCGGTTAAGGCTCCAACCGGACAAACGTCAATCATGTTTCCTGAGAAGTCGTTATCAACTGCTTGTTCTATAAACGTTGAAATCTCTGCGTGTTCTCCGCGATGAAGCACACCATGAACTCTATTTTCGGTTAATTGATTCGCTACAAATACACACCGATAACACAGAATGCATCGGTTCATGTGCAATTTTATTTTGTTACCTATATCAATAGGGTCAAAGGTTCTGCGCTCTTCCTCATACCGAGTTTTTGCGCTACCGTGCTCATATCCTAAATCTTGTAAGTGGCATTCTCCCGCTTGATCACAGATTGGACAATCTAAGGGATGATTTGCAAGGAGGAATTCAACTACGCCACCACGGTTGCTGTGAACGCGCTCACTGGTCTTATTATTCACGACCATCCCGTCTTGTACAGGGGTAGAGCAGGATGCAACTAATTTTGGCATAGGTCTAGGGTCTGCTGCAGATCCGGCAGCCACTTCTACTAAACACGTTCGGCATTTACCACCCGTTCCAGGAAGTTTACTATAGTAGCACATGGCCGGTGGAACTGCATCACCACCGATTTTTCGCGCAGCATTTAAGATGCTCGTTCCTGGTTCTACCTCAACTTCGATTCCGTCGATTGTTACTTTTACCATCATCAATACGTTAGGCAACCACAGGTTGCTGAATTAAACCATAGTTTCTTGTCTGAGCCTCAGAAGGATGCTTGATGTGCCACTCAAATTCTTCTCTGAAATGATGAATTGCGGCAGCAACAGGCCATGCAGCAGCATCACCTAAAGGACAAATTGTATTTCCTTCAATTTTCTTATTAATGTCTGCGAGTAAGTCGATGTCATGCATATGGCCTTGTCCGTGTTCAATCCGAGACAATACTTTTTCCATCCAACCAGTACCTTCCCGACAAGGTGAACATTGTCCACAAGATTCATGGGCATAAAACCGTGCGAAGTTCCACGTATTTCTTACAATACACTGATCTTCGTCGAATACGATAAATCCACCTGAACCAAGCATAGATCCGCTTGCAAATCCACCTTCAGCCAAACTTTCATAGGTCATTAATCGATCCTCGCCAGCAGCTGTTTTTGTTACTAAAAAGTGGGGTAAAATAGGAACGGAAGAACCTCCAGGAACACAAGCTTTCAATTGTTTTCCATTGGCTATACCTCTGCAATAATCGTCGCCGTATATAAATTCTTCTACGCTTAATCCCAGGTCGATTTCATACACACCGGGTCTTGCCAAATTACCACAAGCTGAGATTAATTTGGTCCCTGTACTTCGGCCTATTCCAATGGATGCATATGCATCACCTCCGTCGCGAACGATAGGAACTACAGCAGCAATTGATTCCACGTTGTTTACAACTGTAGGACAACCCCAAAGTCCTTTAACCGCAGGAAACGGTGGTTTAATGCGCGGATTTCCTCGTTTTCCTTCAAGTGATTCAAGCAATGCTGTTTCTTCTCCGCAAATGTATGCGCCTCCACCAGGAGTCACTACTAAATCTAAATCGTAGCCGCTTCCCAAAATATTCTTTCCTAAATATCCTTTTGAGTAAGCTTCAGCAATTGCTTTTTCTAGAATATTCAACACATACATGAATTCACCACGGATGTATATGAACGATTGATTTGCACCTAAAGCAAATGATGATAAAATCATCCCTTCAATCAAAAGGTGCGGAATTTTTTCCATTAAATACCGATCCTTGAATGTACCGGGTTCAGATTCATCGGCGTTACAAACTAAATATCTTGGAACACCTTCAGGTTTGGCAAGAAAAGACCATTTCATTCCCGTTGGGAAACCGGCGCCTCCACGACCACGCAATCCGGATTTTTTGACTTCCTCAACTACCTCATCAGGAGACATCTTTTTTAGTGCTTTCTCAAGAGAAGCATATCCACCATGCTTGACATACACATCGATTCCTTCGATTCCAGGAACATCTACGTGCTCTAATAACAATCTTCTGTTTTTCATATCAATCGGGCTTACTGGATTTCACCGTTTCGGTACTGTTCAATTAAGGCATCTACTTTTTCTATGGATAAATGCTCGTGGTATTTATTTCTACATTGAAGTAAGGGACCATAACCACAACCGCCAAGGCATTCAGCTGTTTTTAGGGTAAACATGCCATCTGACGTAGTTTCACCAACCTTTATGTTTAGTTTTTTTTCAATGTGTTCAATGAGTTGATCACTTCCAACAAGCATACATGGTCCGGTTCTACAAACTTCTAATACGTGCTTTCCAACGGGTTGCAGGTGAAACATGGTATAGAATGTAGCCACTTCATATACTTCAATTGCTTGAATTTTAAGAAAATCAGCAATTTTATTCATTACTGGAACGCTTACCCAACCGTATTCAGCTTGGGCAATGTGTAAGATTCGGATAAGGGCACTTTTTTCTTTGTCCTGAGGGAATTTTTTAACCACCTCATTCATTTGTTGCATCATTGAGTCTGAGAAGACAACAACTTCATTCGGGTCAAATACGGGTTGTGAGGTATGGCTCATATCTTATGCATCTAATTCGCCAGCAATCACGTTGATGCTACTTAAGGTAATAACCGCATCGCTAATGTTCGCTCCTGAAATCATCTCAGGGTAGGCTTGATAATAAATAAAACAAGGTCTTCTAAATTGTAATCTGTATGGCGCTCTTCCACCGTCACTAATTAGGAAATAACCTAATTCTCCATTGCCGCCTTCTACACTATGATAAACTTCTCCAACCGGAACATCGCTTTCACCCATTACAATTTTAAAATGATAAATCAAGGCTTCCATGTTGTTGTAAACGTCCTTTTTTTCCGGTAAGAAAAACTCGGGAATGTCAGCATGGAATGGACCTTCAGGTAAATTATTATATGCTTGATTGATAATACGTAAACTCTGACGGATTTCTTCTTGACGTACCATGAATCGATCATAGGTATCACCATTAACACCCACTGGAATGGTAAAATCGAAATCTTCGTAAGATGAATATGGATGCATTACTCTAACATCATAATCTACACCGGCTGCACGGAGATTTGGTCCAGTAAATCCGTACGCTAAAGCGCGCTCTGCGGAAATTGGACCCGCACCTTTGGTACGATCCATAAAAATACGGTTGCGTTCAAGCATTCCGTTCCACTCTTCAAAAGCCTTCGGGAAGGTTTTCAAGAATTCTTTTAATTTTTGGCGGAAAACCGGAGTGAAATCCTTATCAAAACCACCGATTCGACCGATATTAGTAGTTAAGCGAGCGCCACACATTTCCTCGTATAGCTCGTAGATTTTCTCACGCTCGGAAAATGGATAGAAGAAACTAGTCAATGCTCCAGTATCTACACCAATAATCGAATCACAGATTAAATGGTCTGCAATACGAGCTAATTCCATTATAATGACACGCATGTACTGAACACGCTTTGGAACTTCTACCTGAAGTAATTTTTCCACGGTCATGTGCCATCCTAAGTTATTGATCGGTGAAGAACAATAATTTAAACGGTCTGTGATTGGAGTGATCTGATTGTAAGGCCTGCGTTCTGCTAATTTTTCAAATGCACGGTGAATATAACCTACAGTTTGTTCTGACGTTAGGATTTTTTCCCCATCAACAGTTAAAATATTTTGAAAAATCCCATGCGTAGCAGGGTGGGTAGGACCAAAATTTATGGTTGCTATATCGCCATCAATGGTTTCTTTAGATAGCACTTGGCCATTCGAAAGTTTAATAAGATTGTCTGTTTGTTCCATCATTCAACAATTAACGTCCAAAA
>JBEGMB010000246.1:0-10786 GCA_041183245.1 Bacteroidota bacterium | reverse complement strand
CACTAAATTAGAA
The DNA here is from genome assembly GCA_041183245.1 of Bacteroidota bacterium. Taxonomy (GTDB): domain Bacteria; phylum Bacteroidota; class Bacteroidia; order Flavobacteriales_D; family Crocinitomicaceae; genus UBA952. The sequence goes on along the minus strand of JBEGMB010000246.1, from coordinate 10,773 downwards.
GTATAATACCTATTTCTCATGAATAAAAAAATATATCTTATTGGTTCTCTGATTGTTGCAGCTGTAATAGCAGGGGTAGGCCTAAACGAATTGCGCAAATCAAACTTGGGGTCTTATGAAGAAAACGCCCTTGGTTTATTTGCTTCGAACGGAAAAGAGGCGAAAGGTGCGGATGAGGCCTTGGAATGGTTAAAAGCGCGGTATGTTGACGTTCAAACTGGGCAGCAAGTTTCTGACGCTAAGTTACTTGAAATCCGTAAGCGCGTAGCTCAAATGGACCGTTCTAAAAACATTACCTTTACCGAAGAAGGACCCGACAACATTGGTGGTCGTACGCGAGCTATTCAAGTGGACCGCACCAACATTAACCGTGTTTGGGCTGGTGGTGTTTCTGGAGGTTTATTTGTTTCACTTAACAAAGGAAATGTATGGAATCGAGTGAATGAATATTTTAGTGCTGGAGCTAACCCGTATATTTCATCCATGACACAAACAATTGATGGTGTGTTGTATGTTGCAACAGGATCAAACCAAGAAGGTTGGGGTGGAAATGGGGTATGGTACACTACAGATTTTGGTGCTACATGGGATAATATTCCAGGAACGAATAACTGTACACAAATCGTAAGTTCTGATGCCGATAATTACGTTTGGATGGCCACTACTGCTGGGTTAAAGAAATGGAAACTTGGTGATGCTTCAATGACTTCAGTTCCTGTTACTGCAGGTTCTTGTACGGCGCTTGAAATCTCGAAAGATGGTCAGGTTGTTGTTTGTGCATTTGGTGCAAATAAAACCTATGTCTCAACAGATGCAGGTGCTAATTTCTCTGACCGCTCTGGTACGGCGGCGAATAATTTAGTTCCAGTTAGTGCCCCTCGCATTGAATTCGCTGTTTCAGCAATCAAAAATAGTTCAAATCACTATTCTCTTTATGCTGTTCGTACAAATTCTAACTTATTGAGTATGCACGTATCGCATGATGATGGGGCGACATGGACACAATTTGTAGGTGCTTCAGGTCCGCCAAGTGAATTTGATATTTACAGAGATCAAGGAACTTATAATTCAATCGTAACCGTTGTGCCTAACGACCCAGAGCAAATATTAATTGGGGGTATTGATATTTGGAGATGGAAGCAAACAGTTAATAATCCACCGTCCGGAGGTTTTCAAAAAATTTCTCTATGGTCAGTTTCTCCAAATGCATCAATTTATGTGCATGCCGATAATCATGAAATGAAGTGGGATAGTAATAATCGTTTTTATGCTGGAAATGACGGTGGTGTGAGTATTACAACGGACTATGGTAATACGTGGTTTGTTGCAAATAGAGGATACAACGTAACGCAGTTCTACGGTATCGCGTTTGACCGCGACGGTGCGGTGATGGGAGGCACTCAGGATAACGGAACATTGTATAATAACCATACGCTTTCTACATATCAAGAATTCCGTCAAGTGGGTGGAGGAGATGGTTTTGAGTGTGAGATATCTTACTTTAACCCTGCGGTTATGTTCTCTACCATTTATTACAATAACATTTCAAGATCTGGGGACAAAGGAAATACATGGACTTCATTTGAGCCTTTATTGCCTGGCTCCTACGATCCTCCTGGTACCGATGGAAGCGCATTTCACCCGTTCCATACGGAAGTGTTTTTAGCTGAGTATTTTGATCCCAACTCTGAAGATTCAGTAACCTATATTGCAACTAAGAATGTAGAACAAGGAGATTTGATTCGAATTCCTAGTATGTCTTCCGGCGACTCAATTAACTACTTTGCGGCAACAGACTTATATTTTGATGACACCTTATTATACAATCCTGCTTTAACTGCTAATGGAATAAATTATGGGCAGAATGCAGCAACTGGTGAATTAGTAGAAATGGGATCTGATACCGTAATCTACAACGTTGCATGGGATACCTTGAAAGTTGCTGACCCATTCCAATCGTGGTTTTTAGTGTATGTAAATGCTAATGGAGGAGAATTATGGGGTACACGAAATGCACTTCGACTAGCTGTAACTAATGTACAGTGGGTTTGTGTTGCCAGAGGAATTGGCGGTGGATTGTTTAATTCAGTAGATGTTGAGTTTTCTAGAGACTTAGAATATTGCTATGTTTCCGCTGGAAATGGTATTTGGAGAATTAATGGCCTAGGTAGTGTGTATACAAGTGATCCTAATTTTGCTGATAAAGTAGCTTTTGTAGGCACAGGTGCTCAAGCAACAACCCCAACTTTCACAACCGCGACAAAAATAACAACTACAAATTATGAAGGAATCGCAGTGAATCCGAATGATGAAAATGATATTGTATTATTCGCAGGATTTAATGGAACAAATAGACGATCATTGAATGCTACTTCCGGTGCGCCAACATTTACTGCATTGGGTAGTATTGTTGTCGGTGGTCAGCCTGCATGTTACGATGGTATTATTGATCGTGACGATCCAAACATTATTGTGGTTGGTACTTCAGAGGGAGCTTTCGTTACGGAGAATGGAGGTGCTTCTTGGGAAAATGCTTCCGCAGGATTTGAAGGAACACCAGTGTATGAAGTACGTCAAAGTTGGAGAACCTTTGAAGAAGGAAACAATCGACCTGGAGAAATTTACATCGGTACCTTCGGACGAGGAATTTGGAAAACTGAAGCTTACCTTGGACTTGGTCAAAACGGGTCAAATAATAATCCAACCATGGAAGCTAAGTTGTTAACCTATCCAAATCCATCGAATGGAAATACTACCCTTTCGTTTGAATTGAACAAAGGTGGTGCAGTTGATGTTGCAGTATATTCAATTACTGGACGTTTGGTTAAACAAATTAAAAAATCGAACTTGCCATCGGGTGAAAATGAAGTATTTATTGATGCGGAAGATTTACCAGCAGGTACGTACATCATCAAATTGGTTTCTGGAAAACAGAATCAGTCGGTGAAATTCATGAAATTGTAACAGCACAATATATTTTATTAAAAGGCGGCCTAGTCCGCCTTTTTTTGTGCTTCAAAAGTTTTAACTAGGCATAAGGATCCATCTAACAACTATTATAAGCAATTAGAAAACTCTGCAATATTCTTATTTTTGTAAAATAAGATTTGTGTATGTTGGAAAATAATTTCCGAAATATTACTTGCAGCACCTGTTTGCGTCGAAAGGATAATTTACTTGGCGGATTAATGGGGAAGGATGTGGAACATTTAGAGGACCATAAATCTTGCAATTATTATAAAAAAAATCAATCCCTTTTTATTGAAGGTTCATTCCCGAGGGGTGTCTTCTGTATTAATGAGGGAAAGGTTAAGATTTTTAAACGGGGTGATGAAGGAAAAGAACAAATCATTCAAATCGCCAGAGGAGGAGAATTAGTTGGGTTTCGTGCGATGTTTACAGAAGATGCATACAAAGTCTCTGCGGAGACCTTAGAAGAATGTAATATTTGCTTCATTCGGAAAGAAGACTTTCTACCGATGTTAGATACCAATCCAATGTTGCGAAATGGAATATTAAAAGAACTTTCTCGTGAACTTGCCGATAGGGCTGATTTCATAACGAATATGGCTCAAAAATCTGTTCGTCAGCGTTTAGCATTTAGCTTGTTACTATTAATGGAAATTTATCAAGATGAACCCATCAATCTCTCTAGAGAAGATATGGCTAATTTTGTTGGAACGGCAACAGAAACCTTAATTCGCTTATTAAAAGATTTTAAAGAAGAAGGCTTAATCGAAACTAATACGAGAAAAATTACGGTACTGGATGCTAAAAAAATGCTTCACGTTTCAGGGCATTAACACAATTCAACAAAGTTTTCTAGTACAATATGTCCGAAATTCCCTGATGATTCGGGATGAAATTGAACGCCATAGATTTTCTTTGATTCATGCTGCATTACTTCATTCACACATTCATCCGAATTAGCAACTAATTCAAATTCCTTCGGAATGGAAATGCCTTCACAATGGTCTTCTTGCATATCAAACACATCGGGTAATCGATACAATAATGGACAATCTACAAATTGTTCAATTTCGTTCATCGATCGACATTCTTTCATACGTGAGCCAAAAGCCTCATAAGATAAACCAATGAGTTGATGACCAAAGCAAATTCCAAGCACTGGCTTTTCCGTAGTTTTAATCCAAGCGATTTGGGCTAGGTAAGGCGCCATATCTTCCTCTGTAATAAGAATGGGGGCCCCTGAAATAATTATCCCATCAAATGAGACTGTAATTTCCTCCGTTACCTCAAAAAAAGGAAGCGTTTCATAATCTGCATATTCGTAAATGATTTCCTCTAATTGAGGAACCTTGCTGCTCCCACAATCGATAATCAAAATGCGTTTCATTAGGGCTTAGAGAAATTAATATTACAAGTTATAGGACGATGATCCGAATAATTAACCTTATGCACCATGAAATTAGAACAGAATAACTCATCCGTATGGAATACATAATCGATTCTTCCAGCAGGAATTCGACCTATGTATGTCGCGCCAAGCCCAAAACTAGCCTCTCGGAATCCATCGGTCATTTTTTTGTAAAACTGATGGTAAGTATATGACATAGGGGTATCGTTGAAATCACCGCATACAACGATAGGGTAGGGTGAGCTTTCCATATGTTCTATCACTTTTCTAGCTTGATCAGCACGCTTTATATAGGCATTATTCATTTTTTTAATTCCGGTCTTTAAAATCGATAAGGTACCGGTTGCTGGGGTAGACCCTGGTTCGCTTAATCGTATCGATTGAAGGTGAACGTTGTAAATCCGGACGGTATCTTTTCTACAAACAACATCCGCGAAAATACAATAATTAAAATCCATGGTACCTTGACTTTCAAACATGACATCCCCTCGAGCAATCATCGGATATTTAGAGAAGATAGCAATTCCAAAATTTCGTTTTCCTCGTTCATTATGTGCACTTCGCTCATGATAATCAACAGATTTTAAAATCGTTCGAATGGAATCATACGTTTCAAAGGTTGTGGGTTTGTCTTGCCGATAATATTCTTGAAAACACGCCACATCCGGTTGTTCTGAACGAATCAAGTTAAAAATATGGTCTCGGCTTTCGGTTGTGCTTTCATCATAAACTCCGAAAAGTCTTACATTGTATGATAGTAATTTTATGGAGTTTTCTGAGGTATCATGATTAAAAAAACTTAGTGCAATTAATCTAAGATGAAATGAGAATCCAATGAATAAAACAAATGCACCAACATATTTAAATGGTATTTTTCGAACGAATGCAAGTATTGTAACTCCAAGGGCTGCAAATACCCAGATAGGGTATAATAAACCTATGTAAGGAAGCCATGAAATACTTTCTGGATGAAAGAATGGGGTTGCATAAGAAATTAAAAGCAAAGAGCTCGTGGTCCATAGGGCAAATTGTAGGATTCGATCAAATACTTTCATTTTTGCCCTTGATTAAATAAATAATCTTTTTCTTCCCTACTCAATGATTCATAACCAGATTTAGAAATTTTATCCAGTATTTCATCAATACGTTCTTGTTTTGCTTTTTTCTCTGCATTAAAAACTTCATCTGTTTTAAAGCGTGCATTTTTTCGCGGTGCAGTCCCTTGTTTTCTTTCGAACAACCGCGTTATTCGATTTAACATGTTTGATTGGCTATGAATATTTTGAACCGCCAGAAATCCGAAAAATGCGCCACCCAGATGCGCGAAATGTGCAATCTCATCAGAAGCACCAAGACCGATTAAATCTTTGGCTAGAAAAAACAAGGCGAGCACGTAAATAGGAATAGCAATTAAACCGAACAAATAAATTGGTGTTTGAGGCCTATACACGGCAATTGCTGAAAAGATAGCCATAATTGCGCCGCTTGCACCAACTACATAATGTGGAGGGGAGAAATCTGGAAAAAGAAAGCTAACTATTAGTTCGAATAAGTTCCCCATAATACCTCCAAAAACATAGGTGACTAGTAGTTTTTTTCCGCCAAAAACTTGCTCAAACATTGATCCTGCGAAGAACAAAAACAACATATTGAAGAAAAGATGCCCTAGGGAAAAGTGGGCAATAATACTTGTGAATAGTGTCCACGGTTTTATTACGAATTCTAAAACACTCGTAGGAAAAGTGAAGAGGCTTAATCCGATATTAGTACTTCCTAAGAGGCCTTCAATTAATCCAAGAATATAAACCGCTACAAAGATGATAACGTTCACAATAATTAAGCGCACGGTCATTTTTCCATTATTCAACTGGAATTTAATTTCTTCGAGAATACTGCGTTGCATCATGTAAAATCAATAAAAATTAGTTCGATCACGTTTCCGCCAATATAAGACAATGAGCGCACCTGCTATTGCTCCACCTACATGCGCCAAATGCGCAACTTGGTCATTTGGATTGTTTTGGTAAGATAGATAAACCTCATAAATAAAGTATCCACCGACTAAATATTTCGCTTTCACCGGAATAGCAAAGTACAGCATGAACTCTTGGTTAGGAAACAAAATGGCAAACGCGGCAAGAACGCCGAAAACAGCCCCGGAGGCTCCGAGCATAGAGGAATTTGATTGCATAACATAGTCGATGATCAAGGTCGCTTGTGACTGACTAATGTTACCCATATTGTTGATTTCAGATAAACTTTCTTGAATACTAGATGTGTTCGTAATGTAATAGTTTATAGTACTAATATCAATGCCTGAAGCAGAGATCTTAGACTTTAAATCAAAAAGTTGGTAAGCACTTATCGCGTTTTGAAGTAAGAACGCCCCAAATCCACACAGTAAAAAGAAAATGAAAAAACGTTTCGGTCCCCATAAGCGTTCTAAATACCCTCCAAGCATAACAAACAACCACATATTCATCAGTAAATGCAAGAAACCGGCATGGGCAAACATGTGCGTAACCACTTGGTATGGTTGAAATAGCGGGGAGCCAATGGCATGTGTGCTTAACAGCTGATTGAGGTCTACCCCCTTGCTTCCAAGTATCAATGTTAGAATAAAAACAAAAATATTTAGGAGCAGTAAATTTTTAGTAACCTGAGGAATGTTGTTTAACATGAAGTTATTTTATCAATTGGTTTAATTGTTCAAAAGCCAAGATTTGAATTATCGGCTCATTGGATGGACTCAAGGTATGGTCAGGACAACTAAATAAGCGTTGAATTTGCAGTTCAGCTTCTGATTTATTACTTATTCGATGATATCTAGCAGCATGTTTCACCATTTGTAGCACAAGTGAATGCGCCACATCTTCCTGATGTTGCTCACTATATTCTACACGGTCAATTAATTCTTCAAGACATTGTACAACACCATTTTCATGTAATATTTCGGGAGCACCCAAAATGTGTAATACCTGTTCTTCCAATGAGATATTAAACCCAAGTTGCTCAAAGGTTTTTAAATGATTCAATACAATGCGTACCTCTTGTTTTTCAAGGGGTTTATCGATAGGGAATAATAGCATTTGCTGATTCAAGGGATGCTTTACAAAGGATTCAATACACTCATCATATAAGATTCTTTCTATCGCCCGTTTGGAATCAATCATCATTACTCCAGTTTTTACCGGTGTAAAGATGTATCGTCCCACCAATAAAAGATCAGCTACTGATTGAACATCGGTTATACCCGGCAATTCTTGTTGTTCAGGTAAAGGGGTTTCATTAATCGAATAAAACGATTGCCAATCCGCCTCATTTGGTGTAGTTGAACCAAATCCTTGCTCCTTAATTCCTTTCGAAAAACCATTCGATTTACCACTATGGGCTTGCGGTTTAAATGGGTTGAAATTAGGATCCACTTGAATGGTTGGTTCTACAATGGGTTGCTTATTAAAACCAGCTGGAAGATCAAATGCGGTTTCTAATTCAAAATCTAAACTTGGCATCAGATTAAACATACCTAATGATTGCCGGATAGTACTTAGCAGGATTGAATAAATGAAGCGTTCCTCTTCAAATTTTATTTCCGTTTTTGTTGGATGAATGTTTACATCAATTTTTGCAGGGTCTACTTCCAAGAAAATAAAATACGTAGGATGTGTTTTCTCCGGAATCAATCCTTCAAACGCTTTCAATACCGCATGATTAAAATACGAGCTTTTAAAAAACCGTTTATTAACAAAAAAGAACTGACTGCCCCGTGTTTTTTTTGCAGTTTCTGGCTTTCCTATAAACCCAGTGAGTTTCACAATGTCTGTTTCTGACTCAATGGGGAAAACACGGTCGCCTGCATTTTTCCCAAGCACATCTGTAACTCTGCGTTTTAAATTTGCTGCACTTAAATTGTATATTGCTTGACTGTTGTGATGCAAAATAAAACTCACCTCTGGATGTGCGATAGCTATATATAAAAACGCATCTTCGATGTGATTAAATTCAATCGAGTCTGATTTTAAAAAATTTCGACGAGCGGGTACATTGTAAAATAGGTTTTTTACTTCGATCAAGGTACCTTTTGAACAAACCACCTCCTCATTCATTGCGATATTTCCACCCTCCATTTTGATGTGAACCCCAGTGAGCGCTTCTTCTCGCTTGGTTTTTAAGGATACATGCGCAACGGCACCAATGGATGCAAGAGCCTCCCCACGAAATCCCATCGTGGTTAATTTGAATAGGTCGTCAATGGCATCAATCTTACTTGTGGCATGTCGCTCAAAACATAGCAACGCATCTTCTGCATTCATACCTGAACCATTGTCCTGAATCGATATTAAGGTTCTTCCTCCATCCTTTATGTTTAGAGAAATCTCTGTTGCCCCTGCATCTATGGCATTTTCCATCAATTCTTTCACCACAGAGGAAGGACGTTGAACCACTTCGCCAGCGGCAATTTGATTGGCTAATTGAGTTGGAAGGCACTTAATCACTTGCATATTGAACCTCGCCTTAAGCGATTAAACAAAAATAAGGATTATCCCTAAGAATAATCCTTACTTAACATTTCTTAGCGTGATTTATTACATGCGCACTACAGTGCCCATGTATTCTGATTTTTCACCAGCTTTAGGTTCAGATAGAGTTACTTTCCAAACAAAGGCTTTATTTGAATCACCCATTTTACCATATCGTCGATCAATTCCGTCCCATGGTAATGTTGCGTCAGTGCTTTCAAATACTATCCCGCCGTCATTAGGATCAATAATGATCAATCGGAACGGCGTGGCTCGTTGTGTTAGCGCATAAGGCATGAATGTCGTCTTGCGTGCATCTTGGGAAGAAGGCTCAAATGCATTCACCGCTAATAAATTATAGTCTTCTGACACATTGATTAATCCAGAGATTTCATTGGTACATCCGTTATCATCCGTTAAATCAATATGCACCAAGGTTGTTCCTTTATCAAATAAATGAAGGGTTAGATCTTTCCCTGTATTCTCTTTAATTTGTTTTCCGTAGCGTATGGATCGCACAGTGGCTTCTGTTTTTACATGAATGCCTTGAACAGGTAAGCCGTTTTCATAAATCATTTCATCCATAACAAGATCTCCCTTGGGGCCGGCAATCACATTCGATTGTAGAATTACCCCCGTTTTAGGGTCTATAATTTCAATGGGTCCAACACTCAATTCAAGTTTTATCGAAGAATTAGGTTCCATTGAAAGCAACATATTGCTACTTTTTAATGTAATCTCAAATCCATTTGTGTTTTTCAATTCAGAGGAAACGCCAGCACAGGTAGGTAAAACTAATGGGTTGTATGTGAAAAGTTCTTTTGGTTTTGGGTTATCTAAAAGTTCAAGTGTATTGGATGGTAATTCATCAATCGTTGATGAAACACTTTGAAGTTGATGAAATACAGGTTCTGCTTCGGTATCGATAATCGTTGATTCTTTCCATTCAGGCAGCGGTTCAAGGTATTCACCGTGCATTGCGATTTCAGGTTGTTTTTCCTTCTTTTTCGAATGATTTACATGAGTTTTTACCTCGGTCTTATGCTGCTTAATGGTGGCTGTTTTTGGAGAAATAGGAGCAGATACAGGAGTTGAAGAATCTGTAAAATACCACGTAGCAAAAGAGATTCCAATCACCAATGCGGCACCTGGAAGTCCCCATTTTTTGAATGGATTTGTTTTAGGAGGCAATTGGCTGTCTAAGCGTTTTTCGAGGGCCTCCCAAGCAGTTGGATCATACGGTTCAGTGTGTGATTCGATTGCTTTTTTAAATATGTCATCTAATTTATCCATCAGTGTTGGATTTTTTTATATTTCGTTTCTAGCATTTTTTGCAAATTCATTCGAGCTTTTGCTAAGTTGGATTTTGACGTTCCTTCGCTAATTCCTAAGATTTCAGCGATTTCTTTATGAGAATACTCCTCAAACACATACATGTTAAATACGGTGCGATATGCAGGAGACAAGCGATCAATACAATCAATGGCAACCTCATATTTAACCTGTAATTCTTCTAAGGCTTCTCGCTCCTCCATGGCATTTTCAGCTGGCGCCTTAAAGTCATTGTCTTGATCAGACAAAAACGGATTTCGTTTCGCTTTTCGAATCGCATCAATTGCGGTATTCGAAAAAATTCTACGCATCCATCCTTCGATTGAGCCGCGGAAGTCAAATAATTCCAATTTATCAAAGACCTTTATAAAACCATCTTGAACTACTTCCTGAGCACTGTCCCGGTCTTTAATGTATCGCAGGCATACTGAAAGCATTTTCCCGTAGTAGGCTTTGAAGAACATATGTTGAGCCTTTCGCTCTTTCCGCACACACGCTGCAACAAGTTCTTTAAGTTCTACAGTTTCCAAGGGCTTTTATAGG
>JBEGMB010000245.1:0-5819 GCA_041183245.1 Bacteroidota bacterium | reverse complement strand
AGGAATAAACAGTTTGATTTCTACCCCATTATACTATTATAACAAAGCCCTAAGCAAACCTAGTCACATCGCATTTCGAAAATTTGGAGATGGATTGGCTGAATTAAGGCAGGTTCATTTATTTGTCGATGATACCACCATGAATGTAAATGGTACATGCAACCTAAACCTAAATGACATTTATAAGGTTGATATTTCAAAACAAGCAGAAGGAGTCAATGCCTTGGCAGCAATCCCGATTGTTTTTGCAGGTGGAATTGGCTTTCTCGCGATTGTTTGCGGATGTCCTCATGTTTACATTGATAATGGACAACAAATCACTTTTGAAAAGACCCTGTTTACTGGAGCAAAAGCTCCGCAATTAGAACGAAGTGATCTCAAAGAAATCCCTGATTATTTCCCTGATCAAAACCAACTTTCACTTACAATTAAAAATGAGGAGAAAGAAGACCAATACATAGACCAGTTGTCATTAGTGGTTATTGAGCATACACCTGGTGTTGAGCTTGCGATGGAAAAAGATGGAAAAATCTTTGCTTATCAATCCGTTATTCAAGCTGCATCTATCTTGGATCAGGACGGGAAAAACCAAGAGGAGGCGGTAAGAGCAAAAGATAGCTTCGCTTATGATTTCAAACCGGAAAAACTTACCGATTTAAGTACGCTTTATGCCACGTTTAACCCGAATGTACCTACAGGTAAATCAAGCTTGATTTTACATGTAAAAAACACCAAATGGTCTGGTTATTTATACAATGAATTCAATAAATTATTTGGATCTGAGCATACTAAATGGGTGGAAAAAAATAAAGATAAAAGTAAAGAGGAACGCGAGGCCTGGATGCGACAGGAAGGGATAAAACTATTAGTTGAAGTTAAACGAAATGGGCAATGGGAATCTCTATCAGAACTTGAACTGGTAGGCGACGTTGCTTATGAAAAGTTGGCAATCCCTGTAGAAGTAAATGGTTTGGGGACATTGGAAATAAGATTACGTTCTGGATTTCATTTCTGGGAGGTTGACTACATTGGGTTAGCAACATCAAATGAGGGGCTAATCGTTAATGAAACTCGAATACAACCAACATCAGTGGTTGATGAAAAAGGCAATTCGAACACTGATAAAATAATAAACTCAGATAATGTCTACGTGGCAAGCACCCCTACTGATGCGGTAAACATCATTACATTCGAAGGAATTCCTGTTAATCAAAAATTCCAACGAAGTTTGTTCATCGAAGCAGAAGGTTATTATTTAATGAAAACAACATATACAGGCAACCCTAATTATAAACGACTGTCTAAGTTTAAAAAACCAGGAGAATTTTCCAGATTTTCAAAAGAAAAGTATACCGACCTTCAAAAACAGATATCTTTCCAGTAGGATGGGGATTCGATATCAACCGGAACCCGATTTGTTTTACAAAACCGTTACTGAACGGGTTGATGCTTTTTTTAAGATTAATCATCTTTCACGGCAAGCAAACGTCTGGTTTTATCTAAAGTCTGCGCTCTTAATTTCATGCTATGTACTTTGTTATTATGCCATTTACAGCTGTTCAAAAGCCAGTTTTGCTATCCTCGCGATGAGTTGTATGGGGCCTTTAGCTATATTAATCGGAATTAATGTGGCACATGATGCCGCTCACAATGCCATATCTTCTAAACAATGGATTAATCGTAGTTTTCTTTATCTCTTCGATGCCTTAGGAGCAAACTCATATATGTGGAAGAACCGACATGTGTTTTCGCACCATTCCTTTCCAAATATTTTAAACGAAGACGCTGATTTAAAACAACATCCCTTAGTTCGTATATTCCCAACCGATATACTGCGTAAAATCCACAAATATCAATTTATTTATGCCCCTTTCCTATATTTACTTTATACCATAAATTGGTTATACGTACGAGATTTTCAGGACTTCAATGCACAGAAAATTGGTTCCTTAGAAAACCAACGACATAAAACCATAGAATGGATTAAACTCTTTTTGTTCAAAGCCATTTACATTACCGTAATCATCATTTTACCCGCATGGTATTCCCCACTCAGTTTACCCGCCTTTATTCTTGGTTTTTTTTGCATGAATTTTGCCGCAAGCATTACGATTACACTTGCCCTTATCCCCTCACACGTTGCTGAATACTCTCGATTTCCGTTACCGGATAAAAATGGCTTAATGCCCTATTCATGGTCACATCATCAGGTCCTCACTGTAATTGACTTTGCCACAAAAAACCCTGTATTAAATTTGCTTTTTGGCGGATTCAATCACCATGTAACCCACCATTTATTTCCCTCTATTTGTCACATTCATTATCCTAAACTCACACCAATCATTGCTCAAACCTGTCAAGAGTTCGGCTTAGATTACCGACATGAATCTAGCTTTTTGAATGCGTATTTTGCTCATTATCGCCTATTAAAAAACAACGGAACACCGGTTTCACTAAGTGATTTATAATGTTTTACATCCTTTTTGTCCCACTTGCTGCCATCACATGGATACTGTTTTTCGAGTATTTACCATGGTTGTTTGGACCTCAAATGAAGCGATTAATCATCCCCGAAAGACAAAGCACAAAGACTTCGAAAAAGGAATATTTACTTAGTTTTCTTAATCTGCTCGTGTTTACTGGTTTTGGTGCTTTATTGGATTTCTTAAAATCAGCAGAACTTACTAAATTTTACTGCGAAATTCAATTTACTTGGACTAGTCTTCTTTATTTACCTGCCAGTCTATTTCTTTCCCTTTTTATCCATGACTTCTTTTTTTACCTCTCGCACCGCTTGTTACATTTAGCCTTTATGCATAAGCATATACACGTGCATCACCATCAATCGCATACTATAAATGCCTGGGCCACCTTTTCCTTTCATCCCATCGAAGGGTGTATTCAAATTTCTATTGTATGCTGGCTTCCACTGCTTCTTCCAATCCACCCGGTAGTTCATGGAATATTTACAGTTTTTATGCTTTTCATGTCTGTTTATGGACATTCAGGATACGAACTACGCGCGAAAAAAGCACCTATTTTCGATGCCTTTAACACCTCGTTTCACCATGCTCAACATCATCAATATGGAAATTATAATTTCGGGATTTACTTAAATTTTTGGGACCGCTTATTTAAGTCTAATCATGCGACATATGAAGATGGGTACAAACACCTTCGTGAGCACATCAACGGTTCCAAGGACGTCGAATAAAATAAATAATAAGCCCTTTTGAATCCTGGTATTCATGATATACTTCAAAGCCATATCGAAGATACATGGCCAAGGTCCGTTTTGAAATTGTTTCTGCAATAATGTCTAATTGGTATGCCCTGGAGCGCTGAAATACAAACTCCTTTATTTCTATGATTGTTTCCAAGCCAAAGGACTGATCTTCTACGGCAAGCATCCAAAAATAAAAGGCGGGTGCTTTTGATCGGTAACTTTTAAGTATTCGCTCCCGCTTTAACATCGGTATAGCCCTTAACCAACCAACACTGTACTGTCCTAAATAAGCATATAAACGCAATGCATCCATTTTGGCAAGTTTATGCGCTGAATTGAACATCAATGCTACCCCTTTTCTATTTGTCGTGATATAAGCTCCTTGTTTTTTTCGCGCCACACGAACGCAAAAGGTACACAAATGAAAAATTCTAGATTTAATTCGATGATCCTCCTTCACAAAAGCACGCACTCCAGGATTCGTTTCAAAAGATGCTGCTAAAATGCGAATGGCAGTTTCTTCAGTCGTGTAGTCAATTGGAAACATTACTAAGCAGCTGCCTCACACAAGGATTCCTCAACCCTTTCTTTCGGTAGTGGAAGTTTGCAAAAAGGACACGGATAAAGCTGCCCATCAAAATCCAAAAAAATGTAGGATCGTCCACCACCGCAGGTCATCTGCTTACGATAACCCGCAGGGAACAAAACGGTAGGGTGGGTAACATGAACCTTCTCAAAATTAAAGCGTTCACTCAATTTCCAAAGGTGGTCGAGCTGCTTGGGATTCAAGGCTATGTCTTTATCTTGGTAATTCCCTACGGCACGTGGTTCAAGGATATTTACGATCGGAACTCCTTTGTTTTTTGCCCATTCGATAATTCGTTCTACCCCGTATTCATCAACAAGTTCTCTTGTCGGACAAACATTTAAAGCGACTAAAATACCCACTTCAAGGCAATGACTAACACTTTGATCAACCCATTCAAATGAATTCGAATTCCCTCTAAACGCATTGTGTTCGTTCGGATCAAAATGATCTAAACTTATTGCGATACCATTCAATCCAGCATCTTTCAAGCGCTTGGCACGATCCAAGGTTAGTCCATATCCAGAGGTGTATACCCATTGGTCACACCGATTTTTATAACGCTTAAGTAAGGAAATCAAATCGTCAAAACGACTCAAGGGTTCTCCACCTGAAAAAACCAATTGTCCCACCCCCTGCTCAACAAATGGGTCAATTTTATGATAATAATCTGTTAAGGAAAGTACATCTTTTTGATAGAGTGTTGCGGCCTCGCTGCAATGCGCACAGGCAAGGGGACAACGTTTGGTTATTGCTACAATCAGACGACGCAATGCACGATTATCTGCGGGCGTGGCTTGAACTTCAATTAAATGACGCTTAAAAAACGCATTAAATCCAGGGGAAGGCCAAGCAGGATTAAACATATCCCACGCGTATTTACCCTCAATTTTAAAGGCACGAACCAAGGTTTTTCCGCCCATCATACGGCTAAAATTCTTAAGGAGTTTAACCAATACAACGAATGATTTAAATGGGTTTTTGTACAAGCGTGTTCCAATCCACCATATATTAATCAACATTAAGACTCTAATCGTATGGTACTCAAACCCAACAACTCTTTTAATCATTTTAATTCAGTAGTTAGAAATAAATGTACTCGTAAAAATAGAAAATCTAAGCGTTATTGTAACCAATTAAAATGATGTTTGGCTATTTCCGTTTTATGCGACATGATATAGGCCCTAAACGCCTCAGCCACTGGACCATGACGCTTGCCTTTTAAGGAAATAAGTTGCCACGCCGTATGAACAGGCAAGCCTTTAATTTTCAATATTTTTAGCTCGCCCGCTTCTATTTCGTGTTTTAATCCGATTAAAGGCATAATGGAAAGACCAAGACCTGCTTTTACCGCCTGTTTAACAGCCTCATTTGAAGTCAATTCAAGTTTTCGTTCGAGCTTTACTTGATGTTTTTTTAGAAATTGTTCCATTTGTTGTCGTGTTCCAGAACCTTGTTCACGCATAATCAAGGGATACTTTGCTAAATCACTAACGGCTAGTTTGCGATTATTGGAAAACATATGATCACCTATTAAATACAAGGAATTATCGAGTAAGTTGATAGAATCAACGCTTAAGCGGTCTGGAAGAATGGAAACTAATGCGAAATCGATCTCGTTACGTCCCAGACTTTCAACCACCAATTCTTTATTTGTTACATCCATTTGCAAATCTACCCCAGGGTTAGCATCCAAAAATGGTTTTAAATAAAAAGGGATAACATACTTCCCGGTAGACACTACGGAAAGTTTTAATGTTCCTGTTAGTGCGCCTTTAAATTGCAATGCTTTATGTTTAAGTAAGTCTGCTTGAAAAAGAATTTCTTTCGCAGACTCAGCTACTTCTTTACCGAAGGCGGTAATGTGAATTCTTCTAGAAATGACTTCAAATAATGGGATTTCAAATTGGTCTTGAAAATTTTTTAATTGAATTGATACCGCGGGTTGAGTCATATGTAAATACTCGGAAGCCTTTGTAACACTCTGATATTCAACAACCTTAACAA
>JBEGMB010000244.1:0-3549 GCA_041183245.1 Bacteroidota bacterium | reverse complement strand
TTATTTGATTTGCAAGTGATAACCGCAGGAAACAATGCGGACTTGTTAATTGAACAGGCACTCAAGTTTAATCCCAACATGGTGGTCATTGGAGATGAAACCCAGTATAACAAGGTAAAAGATGCGCTTTGGAACGAAGACATTCATGTATATTGTGGCGCTGATGCTTTGTGTCAGGTGGTCCAATCCACCGATGTTGATGTGGTATTAACCGCCCTGGTGGGCTATGCAGGACTTAAGCCTACCATTGCAGCGATTGAAGCGAAAAAAGATATAGCACTCGCCAATAAAGAAACCTTAGTGGTTGCCGGGCAATTAATTACGGCCATGGCCAAGTCGTATGGCGTTAATATCTATCCGGTAGATTCTGAACATTCAGCCATTTTCCAATGCCTACCTGGAGAATTCATGAATCCTATTGAGAAAATCTATTTAACGGCTTCGGGTGGACCGTTTAGAGGATATTCCACGGAACAACTGGCACAAGTAACCAAAGCACAAGCTTTAAAACATCCCAATTGGAGTATGGGAGCCAAAATCACCATAGACTCTGCCACGATGATGAATAAAGGCCTGGAGGTTATTGAAGCGAAGTGGTTATTTAACTTAACGGCAGAACAAATCGACGTGATTGTTCATCCGCAAAGCATCGTGCATTCGTTGGTTCAATTTGAAGACGGAAGCATGAAAGCCCAAATGGGCTTGCCGGATATGAAATTACCCATTCAATACGCCCTTACGTTTCCATACCGATTGAAAACGAATTACCCTCGATTCAATTTTATGGACTATCCGAACCTTACCTTCGAAACACCAGACCGGATAACCTTTAAAAATTTAGACCTAGCCTATCAGGCCATGGATCGTGATGGTACTGTGCCTTGTGCGCTGAATGCAGCTAATGAAATTGCGGTTAGTGCTTTTTTAGAAGAACGCATTGCATTTTTAGATATTGCTCGCATAAATGAACACGTAATGAATACGGTAACGCATGTTTCAAAACCCTCATTAGAAGATTATATTGCTACCGATTTAGAAGCACGGCGAATGGCAAGCTTATTGGTTGGAAAATAAATTATATCCAAAGGTTCTATGAAAGGTATCCTGTATTTATGTAGTTTTTTATTCCTTATGGTTTCTTGCAAATCCACCATTACGATACAGGTAACGAACCATTGGCCTTACTGTGGAGGAAAGTTACCAGATTCAACCGAAATCAATGGAAAGAATGAGGGGTTTTCTAATCATTATTTTCGGGTCACTGAAGGGAATAAAATCAAGACTATTCGTACGAATGAATTCGGATTATGGAAAGGCCGATTAAATACTAGGAAGGAAATCACCATTATGGACATCGATAAAACATTTTCCTTGGAAGAACTAAAGTCCGCATACCCACTTCCTACATCTAATATCTCAAACGAACAACCCTTGTATGCGTATGTAACGCCCGAAGAGTGGTTATCGCGTTGCACCCTTGATTATGTTAGCATAGGAGCGCTTTGCAGTGAGGAAAATATTGCGAAAAATGGAAAGATAGACACACTCCATGTGATAATAAATCGAACTTGCTTTACGGGTACCAATCCCATCATAAAATACATTGGACCTAAACCGAGGTAATTAGCATCTCAGGGGTTACGTATTCCTTTTCAATAAAATAATCGATTATCGCTTCTTTTAAGACGTGCTTTTGCTCCTTTTCATTCAGTGTTGGTAAGGGTTGAACCAAGGTGAAATGGGGCCAATTCTGCTCATCCCGATGAGAGAATTCATAATAACCTCCCGGTGCAAGCAAGGTGCAAATTGCCACATGCATGAGGTCCATCTTTTCTTGTTTTGAATAGGTTCTATAGCCAAACCCGGCTTCATTTAAGCCAATGAGATAAATCAATGCAGTTAAATCCAAATCCATTTCAAAGGTTGGTTTCAGGCAGTTAATCAACTTTTGAAAACGTAATTCGGTATCGAAATCCATGTTGCAAAGGTATGAAAGGAAATGAAAAAAGGGGCCGAAGCCCCTTTTAAATTCTTATAACTTATCGGTTAATTACTCAACGATTACTCGCTTTGTGAATACCCCTTTGTTTGTAGTTACAGATACTAAGTATAGTCCGTGATTCATTCCTGATACGTTAAGTGAAGTAGCTACTCCATTAACCTCTACCGATTGAACTAAACGACCATTAACATCCAAGATTGCTACTGTTTGAATTTCTGATTTAGCAGAAACATTCAACGCAGTCGTTGCAGGGTTTGGTGCAATAACGATTCCGTTTTCGTTTAACTCATCAATTCCTGCAGGACAATCTACACAACTTTGCCAGCAAACCACTGCTAACGTAGAATCTGTAGTAACAGTTCCTGCTCGGTTAGTAAATCCACCACTAGTAATTGTACACGTTTCGCCACCAACAAATTGCTCAGACACATTCCAACCATCTACCGTAAATTTGTACTCTATGTTACCTGCTGCAATTGGCGCAGTAACTTCCCAAACACCATCCATATTCGCATCTGCCATTGGTGTACAAGTTCCACACCATCCGTTAAATGTACCATTAAGGAAAACACCTGCCGCAGTAGACCCACCACCATTTACATAATCATTCATGTTCACACGGAACGTAATGTCGTTTGTACAAATATCACAGCTATTGAAACATACAGGGGCTAAAGTAATGTCTCCTGCTACCACATGGTAACGGTTGTAGAATCCATCATTGATTGGATCTATACATGCTTCTGTTCCTGTAAAGTTCTCTTGATCGTTCCAACCGTCAACAGTAAACTTGTATTCAATAGCTCCTGGCGCAAGTGGCAAAGTAACTTCCCAAATTGAACCCGTAGTGTTTGTCATTGGGTTACAAGTTCCACACCATCCGTTGAATGAACCATTTACAAATACACCATTCGCCGTATTGCCACCGTATTGTGCCATATCCACACGGAAAGTTACGTTGTAATTAGCTACTGGAATTAATTGTGTACGGTTATAAACGAATCTCCAGTATCCAGGACCGAAATTAATGTCTAAGGTCATTGTATTTCCACCGTTGCTAATGTTAGCGATGTAAGTAATCGTATCTGCTGCGTTTGCCGGGTTATTGATTTCAGCACCATTAATCACTTTCGCTAAGCCCATGTGTGCGCCTAAACCATACACAGAAAGTGTGTTATTAGTTCCATCATAAGAGTAGGTCGCAGCATTAGAACCATTGTGCGGAGCAACTGGCGTTCCACATGCATCTGGAACAGCGCCTTGCCATCCTTCTAACCATGTTTGACCGTCCATGTAATGTGTCATCGTTCCATTCGCGTCGAACTTGATTGAATCATCAAATAAACACGCACGAGTCGTTAAGTCTCCAACGCTATTTGACCACCAAGAAATATCACCAAGCCCAGGTCCTACGCCTAGTGCGCCGGCCTGATTCGCAAGTTTCCATGTACCCACAACTTGTGCGTTGAAAGCCATTGGAAGTAAGAGAAAAAGTAATAATTTTTTCATAACATTAAAATAATTTAAGGGTTGTATGGGGTAAATAT
>JBEGMB010000243.1:0-13318 GCA_041183245.1 Bacteroidota bacterium | reverse complement strand
CTACGAAATGTCCTTGTTTAGCGGCAGCAATACCGCCTTCTGTTCCACGCCATGACATAACCGCAGCGCCCGAGGTTAAACCGCCTTCAAGAATTTCATCCCAACCAATTAATTTGCGTTTATGAGCTTGAAGGTATTGATCCATTTGTCCTATAAAATAACTTTGAAGTTCGTGTTCGTCCGCTAAGGCAAGGGATTTAATGGTGGCTTGGCACGTAGCGCATTGTTTCCATCGGGTCTTTGGTACTTCGTCCCCTCCAACATGAATGTAGGGACTCGGAAATAACTCCATGACTTCGTCTAAGATGTTTTGTAAAAACAACATGGTACTATCCTTGGTACAGAACACATCGTCAAAAACACCCCAAACACCTGGAACGGATTGTTTATTTCCGGTGCATGAAAATTCTGGATACGCGGCTAAAGCCGCTCTGGCGTGTCCGGGCATTTCGATTTCAGGTACTACAGTGATTTGACGCGCTGCAGCGTATGCAACCACTTCTTTGATTTGTTCTTGAGTATAAAATCCGCCATAGTGTGTAGTGTTCCATGTGCGCGGAAAGGTTGAATAGTGATTTTCAATGGTGCTATCCCGCCATGCACCAATGCTCGTTAGTTTAGGGTAACGTTTGATTTCGATGCGCCACCCTTGATCGTCGGTTAAGTGCCAATGAAACACATTGAATTTATACATTGACATTAGATCGATGTATTTTTTGACTTCGTCTACACTGAAAAAATGACGAGAAACATCCAAGTGTAAGCCCCTCCAACTAAAGGAAGGGTAGTCTTTCACGAAACATACGGGCATACTTAAACATTTGCCATCCTCAGCCAAGGTAATGAGTTGAAAGAGGGATTGAAGGGCGTTGAAACAAGAGGATTCAGTGGTGTATGTTATTCGTATTTGATCGGTGTTCGCGTTGATGGAATAGGACTCCGGATAAGCACCTGTGAGTTGTTGGAACTTTATAAACCCATTGTTCGTCATCAATTTAACCAATGAAGTGTCTGGTAGATATAATTTGGCAATTTCAGGAATCACATCGGTAATAACTTTCGGAAGATTTTGTGTATTGAAACGCAAAGTATCGCAAAGGAGAAAGGTTTTATTTGCTGCGCCATCAATATAAGTTATTGGTCTTGGTAGAATTGGACAAAGCTCTTGAGCATTAAGGTTAGGAATATAAAAAAGCGCCCCAAGGATGATTAAAATTCGCATGGGGTAAAAATACGGCAAATTATAAAAGAAAAAGGCCGGATACCCGGCCTTAAATTAGTTTTTGTGCATCAATGGAAACTTAAGTTTCGTTTTGTTTTGCTCCAAGGATTTACTGTAGTTAAGCAAGAAAGTGATGACGCTTTCCGGTGCTTGTGCTACGCGATTGGAATTGATTACACGCTTTGCATTTTTGTACTTTTCAGTCATAGGCTTTTTTTTACCCAAAACGATGCATCACTCATATTATTGCCTTGCATGTTATTTTCACATTATTTTTACCTTTGTAGACCATCAACAACCAAATTTAACCATGAATGCACGTATAAAACCTGGGGTAGCTACCGGCGATCAAGTTCAAGCCATTTTCGCATTAGCGAAAGAGAAAGGCTTTGCGCTACCCGCTGTCAATGTAACCAGTTCATCTACTGTCAATGCTGTCATTGAAGCTGCTGCGAAATTGAATGCGCCAGCAATCCTTCAGTTTTCTAATGGTGGTGCACAGTATTTTGCTGGAAAAGGCTTGTCGAATGTAAATGAGAAAGCTGCGATTTTGGGTGGGATTTCAGGAGCAAAGCACATTCATGAAGTTGCTGAAGCCTATGGTGCAACAGTTATCTTGCATACGGACCATTGCGCTAAAAACCTTTTGCCATGGATTGATGGCTTGTTGGATGCGGGTGAAGCGTTTTTTGCGCAAACCGGCAAACCACTATACAGTTCCCACATGATTGATCTTTCGGAAGAACCAATTCATGAAAACATCGAATTGTGTAAGAAATATCTTGCTCGGATGTCAAAAATGGGTATGACCTTAGAAATCGAGTTAGGGATAACTGGAGGGGAAGAAGACGGAGTTGATAATACGGGAGTGGACAGTTCGAAATTGTATACACAACCCGAAGAAGTTGCCTATGCATACGAAGAGCTAATGAAAGTTTCTCCTCGTTTTACTATCGCTGCTGCCTTTGGAAATGTGCATGGGGTGTATAAGCCGGGTAATGTGGTGTTGAGACCAATAATTCTAAAGAATTCACAAGATTATATTCAGTCTAAATTCCAAACCGGGGTAAATCCTGTTGATTTTGTCTTTCATGGAGGATCCGGTTCAACATTAGCAGAGATCCGTGAAGCCATTGGTTATGGTGTGGTTAAAATGAACATCGATACCGATTTGCAATTTGCTTTTACCGAAGGGGTTAGGGATTATGTGGTTAAGTACGTAGAGTACTTAAAAACCCAAATTGGAAATCCAGAGGGTGACGATAAGCCGAATAAAAAATACTATGATCCAAGAAAATGGATGCGCGATGGAGAATTAACATTTATAAAACGCTTGGAGCAATCATTTTCAGATCTAAATAACTTGAATACCTTAATATGAGTTGGTTTAAAAGAAACAAAGAGGGAATCACCACAAAAACGGAGGAGAAAAAAGAAACTCCAGATGGGTATTGGACGAAATGTTCCAATTGTAAAACCCTTTACATCACAGACGACTTAGCAAAGAATAACTTTGTTTGTGAACGCTGTTCTCATCATGAACGCATCGATGCAGAATTATATTTTCAGTTGATTTTTGATGAGGGAAAATACACTGAATTGGATCGGGACATGGTTTCTGGGGATCCACTAGAATTTCAGGATACAAAGAAATATGTTGACCGGGTAAAAAGTACGCAGAAAGCCACTGGCTTAAAAGATGCCTTACGTGCAGCGTATGGAACCCTTGATGGACAACACTTAGTTATCGCAGCCATGGATTTTGGATTTATTGGCGGTTCTATGGGAAGTGTCATGGGAGAAAAGATTTCTCGTGCGATAATGAAAGCCATTGAGCTTAAAGCTCCATTCATGATTATTTCTAAATCGGGTGGTGCTCGGATGATGGAAGCCGGGTATTCATTAATGCAAATGGCTAAAGTATCTGGAAATCTCGGGTTACTTTCTGAAGAAAAACTACCCTATATCTCTTATTTAACAGATCCAACCACTGGCGGTGTGACCGCATCTTTTGCCATGCTTGGCGATATTAATATTGCAGAACCTGGGGCATTAATTGCCTTTGCTGGTCCACGTGTAGTTAGAGAAACAATTGGTCGAGATTTACCTGATGGGTTCCAATCTTCAGAGTTCCTCTTAGAGCATGGATTTTTAGATTTCATCATCGATCGAACCGAGATTCGGGCAAAATTGAGTCAGGCGATTCGACTTTTCATGAATTGATGAAAATAACCAAGCTTACCGATGACAGCTCGTGGTTGATAGAAACTGCGGATTTTTCCTTAGTTATCGATCCCTGGTTTACTGCTCAACAAGTCGACGGACATCCCTGGTTTTCCTTGCAAAAACGTTCTGAGACCTATGGACCTTTTGAGTTTCCTAAGGACAAACCCTTGTTTATTTTTGTTTCTCATCCATTCTCTGATCACTGCCATAAAGAATCATTACTAACTTTTCCAACTGAAACTGTGGTGATTGCAGAAAACCGGGCACTAAAGAAAATTCGTGCGTGGAATTATTTTAAAACACTGACTCCCTTAACAAAGGCTCCATTTTTATTGGAACAACTTACTAAAGTAAGTCTCTTGAATCAAACACACCACGCCTTCATTTTACATGTGGAAGGGAAAACCTTGATGTATGCACCCCATGGGGTTAAATCAAGCCAAGATCTTCCAATGGCGGATGTGCTAATTACCACTACCACGACCTACAACTTGCCTTTTTTCTTGGGCGGTACAGTTAATCTTGGGTTGAACGAAGCAAAGGCTGTGCTCAATAAAACGAAGTCTAGTTTGGTATTAGCTACGCACGATCAACAAAAGGAAAGTAACGGATTGGTGGGTTGGTTTGCCAGGCCAGTTTATGAAAATGAACCTACCTTTAAACGGCTATTGGCTGGAGACTCTTTATCGCTTGCTTAATTTATTGAGTGTGATTTGTCGTTGAGCGTTGGACTTGAATGTAGTTACTCCATCAATTCGCTTTTTTAGGTGCTTCAATGAGGAATCTTCAACACGCTTACGCCATAGAATGTAACTGCTTCGTTTTAGTTCCTTTCGCATTAGCGCTCGGACTTCACTTTCCGTTAGATTAAACTGAATTTTGATTGCATCAAACGGCGTTCGGTCTTCCCACGCCATTTCTATGATTCGATCGATTTCTTCCGGATTCATTCTTTTATTCGAGGGGCTTTGTCGGGCTTGGCATATTCAAACCGTTGAATTATTTGTCCTTCGGTGTAGGCATCCAACCCAATACACCCCACAACATGTGCTTTGGTTAGATCAGCAAATCCATCGCCAGCCACAATGTCTTCTGGGTATTTTATCCATTGAACTTCACCAATCACCAGGTTTGTTCCATTCAACGGAATCGGGATGTTTTCTCTGAATACTAATCCAAAGGAAATTGGGGCAGAGGCTACACTTGGTGCATTAAATCCATCAACATAGTATGGTTCTAATCCCGTGGCATCAAATTCAGATTGCCGCTTCGGATACCGCGCCGAAGTCTGGTGTGCTGCGGCTATATCGTCGGTCGAAATTAAGTTGATTGTATATTCTTTCGTCTCAAGAATGTTCTCATAGGTGTGACGCTCCACACTATCCGGCCTAAAGATAATCCCTAATAACGGTGGATTGGAGCCAATGTGAACCAATGAATTAAAAATCGCAAGATTATCTTGGTTGGCGGAATCTTTTGTCCCGATTAAACAAACATTTTTATGGCCTACGATACTATTGAAATACTGTGCTTTAACTCGTTGTTCAAGCGTATCATATTCAGCTCGGTTCATTAGCTTCATAAGTGAATAACTATTCAAAAGGCCTTTTGTTTACTTCTTGTGTAACTTTTGCGACAATCTTATTCAATTGCAATCCCTACCTTTGTTTCATGGAGATTTTCGGATATTTGGCATCCTTAGTTATTGGTGTTTCCCTTGGGTTGATTGGAGGAGGAGGTTCCATTTTAACAGTTCCCGTGTTGGTTTACCTGTTTCACGTTGACCCGGTGAGTGCCACCGCATATTCCTTGTTTATTGTTGGTGCCACAAGTTTGGTGGGCGTTTTCCCGAAGTATCGGTTGGGAGAGGTAAATTTTAAAACGGCTTTAATTTTTGGTGTTCCGTCAATCGCTGCAGTGTTTTTAACGCGTTCATTACTAGTTCCTTTGATTCCAAAGGTGTTGTTTTCAGTGGGGGAATTTAAAGTCACGAAACCCCTCATGATGATGTTGCTTTTTGCAGTTCTAATGGTATTTGCTTCCGTTTCAATGATTCGCAAGCCTAAAAAAGAAACCTCAAATCAAGGTCCTCAGGTCTTTAACTATCCAATCATTATATTAGAAGGTACGATTGTCGGGATACTTACCGGTTTAGTTGGAGCGGGAGGTGGATTTTTAATTATTCCGGCCCTCGTTATTTTGAGTAAGCTGCCCATGAAACAAGCCGTGGGAACATCCTTGTTGATTATTGCCGCTAAATCGTTGATCGGGTTTACAGGAGATTTAGGTAAAACAACGATGGATTGGCCGTTACTGTTACTGATTTCAGGATTAGCTATCGTGGGTATTTTTATCGGTTCCTTCCTTGCTAAACGCATCGCTGCTGATCGCTTAAAAACAGGTTTTGGGTGGTTTGTATTGGTGATGGGGATTTATATCATTGTGAAAGAACTGTTCTTTGCTTCCCCCTCGTCGCATTAATTTTAAATTTAACTTTACATTATGAAAATTGAACAAATTTATACCGGTTGTCTAGCGCAAGGCGCTTA
The DNA here is from genome assembly GCA_041183245.1 of Bacteroidota bacterium. GTDB lineage: Bacteria > Bacteroidota > Bacteroidia > Flavobacteriales_D > Crocinitomicaceae > UBA952. The sequence goes on along the minus strand of JBEGMB010000243.1, from coordinate 7,321 downwards.
TTATGTCGTTTCTGGAAATGAAGCCATTATTATTGATCCACTGCGCGAAACAGCACCTTATTTGAATCGCCTATCCAACGACGGAGTCACTTTAAAATTCATTTTGGAAACACATTTCCATGCCGACTTTGTTTCGGGTCACTTAGACTTATCGAAAGCGACGGGTGCTCCCATAGTTTATGGGCCCAATGCTGCTCCGAGCTTTGATTTTTATTCAGCCAAAGATGGCGAATTATTGACCTTCGGTTCCTGTGCGGTTAAGATACTTCATACCCCAGGACATACCATGGAATCCACGTGTTATCTCTTGATTGATGAAAATGGCAAGGAAACCGCCTTGTTTTCTGGAGATACCTTATTCATTGGCGATGTGGGGCGTCCTGACTTGGCGCAGAAAGCAGCATCAATGACGCAAGAAGAATTAGCGGGAACGCTTTTTGAATCCTTACGGAATCAACTGATGCCCTTATCCGATGACATCACTGTTTATCCAGCGCATGGCGCAGGCAGTGCTTGTGGTAAGAACATGTCAAAAGAAACGTTTGATTCACTTGGCAATCAGAAACGAACAAATTATGCCTTGCGTGCGGACATGACTAAGGAGGAATTTATTAAAGAGGTAACCGATGGTTTACTTCCTCCACCGTCGTATTTTGGACAGAATGTGGCCATGAATAAATTAGGATATCAACCCTATGCCGAAGTGCTTTCAAAAGGTCTGACGCCACTAAATACTGAAATGATTCAAAGCTTAGATGAAGAGGTATTGTTACTGGATACACGACCGGCAGGAGAATTTGCAAAAGGATTTCTTCCAGGTAGTATTTTTATTGGGTTAGAAGGGCAATTCGCTCCATGGGTTGGGGCGCTTATTCCGAGTGTAAAACAACCTATTGTTATCATTACCACGGAAGGAAAAGAAGAGGAAACCGTACAGCGCTTGTCGCGTGTTGGCTATGATAATGTATTGGGATATTTAGCCGGAGGAATTGCAAGTTGGGAAGGTGAGTTGGATCGCATTGATCGCCTAGAAGCTACGGCGGTTGAGCATGGATTAGCGGCAAATGAAGTATTGATCGATGTGCGCAAGCCCGGTGAATATGACGCAGAACATGTGCAGGATGTTCCAAGCATTCCCTTAGATTTTATCAATGAACGCATGGCTGAATTCCCAAAAGACAAAGGCCTCGTGCTTCATTGCGCGGGCGGTTACCGAAGCATGATTGCCGCATCCATTTTGAAAGCGCGAGGATTCGATCAAGTTAAAGATGTTATTGGTGGGTTTGGTGCCTTAGCAAAGACTTCGCTTCCAAAGACGTCGTATGTGTGTCCGAGTACCTTGAAATAGGTAGAAATCCTACTTCTTTTTCGTAAGTAGGTGAAACCCCAGTCCAGCACTAATACCATATTGTTTCATGGAAAGGGATGCGTACGGAGTTTTTCGTGCCCACGCATCGCTAAAATTCATTTCGGCAAAGAAATGACAGACTTTTGAGAAATAAAATGTGGTGCCAATCTTAATTAAGTATGATGGATTAACACTCCATTGATAACTTTCAGGTACGTTGTTTTGATTGTAATTTTTAACTAATTCTGCAGCTAAAATTCCAGGTTCTGCATGAATATCCATTTTCCAGTTTTTCTTCCCAAGGTGATACCCAAATCCAGCGTACCACCCGTTACAATTTCTCTGAAAAATTTTGGGAGTGTTAAACATAATTATTGGGCTTTTAGGAACCATGACAAATCCTTCTCCACGAACACTGATTTTCTCTTCAAGAATATATTCTACAAAACCATTGATGAAAGCAACAGTAGTATGTTGGTTATAAAATCTAGTAGGGGCGATGGTCGCACTTGCTCGAAGCAAGGAAGGTTGAAAATAGCCTGGTTTTTCCTGGCTATAGATCAGGGTGCTTACAAGCAAGAATAACCCTGTTATCTTCTGCTGAATCCCCATAACTTCGCAATTTTATAGTTTAAACTTAGGGTTACCAACACATGTCCTGCCAAGGATGCTCCCTTGTGTTCATGAAAACTTAGGGCACCGGTCGTAAAATCGTAGTCGGTTTCAATGTGATTACCTAAGTGTATCATGTATTGCCCGGTGAGTGATATATCAAACCTTGGAGATAATTCCAGGTGTGTTCCAAGTCCAGCTTGTACCGCAGAACTCCAACGTTCTCCGTATACGGTTGCATCTGCTTTAGATTCAATCCGTGAATAGTCAAAACAATGCCCAGCCAGTATGTACGGTCGAAATTTAGGTTTAAACTCCCCATCTTGACGGAAATAGTCCAGCTGGTTTATTGGATAAAACAAAACACTCCAGCCAATGTGATAATCGGTACGATGCGCATAATTCAAAATGTCACTGGTGATGTAATCAAAAAACCAATCGGTATTCACTGCATCGGAAAAACGTAAACGAAATTGACCACCAACTCCAGTTCCCGTCATTTCATTCTCATGGTCGTTGAATAAACTCACGGTGGTTCGGCCGCCAAGTGACAACATCCCGGCTGGCGTGTATTTTCGATCAGACTGACCAAACAAACAAAATCCAAGGGTGAGTGTAAAGATTAAAAGTATGCCCTTCATATAACGAAGGTAAGAAAGAATTTGATTTTGTATCTTCGCAAAAAGAATCAATATGCGGGTTTATTTAGATAATGCGGCTACCACACCTATGGCCGCGGAAGTCGTGGATGCAATGTGTGAGTTACTTCGAAATAAATTTGGGAATCCATCCTCTACGCATTCCTTCGGTCGTGAATCTAAGGCTATAATCGAAACAGCCCGCAGAAACATTGCTGCTCATTTAAATTGTCACCCGGCAGAATTGTTTTTTACCTCGGGTGGGACCGAAGCCGATAACTTGGCTTGCCATATTGCAGTGCAGGAATTAGGCGTGAAACGTATTATTTCAACTTCCATCGAACATCACGCCGTGGGGCATACCGTGGAAATGTATCGCGACCGCTTTAATGTTCAGTTGCATAATTTAACCTTGGATGCGCAAGGGCATATTGATTTGTCGGAATTAGAGGCGCTATTAAAAGAACCCATTCCCACCTTGGTTTCCTTGATGCATGCCAATAATGAAATCGCAACCTTGATTCCGCTCGAACAGGTAGCGGCCTTGTGCAGAACGCACGGGGCTTATTTTCATTCGGATACCGTTCAAACCATGGGACATTACGCTTTTGATTTGAAAGCCTTGGATATCGATTTCATTACCTGCGCAGCACATAAATTTCATGGGCCAAAAGGCATCGGGTTCTTGTATGTGAACAAGCGCATCAAAATGACACCAATGATTTTAGGTGGTGCTCAGGAACGTGGATTTCGTGGCGGAACGGAGAATATTTCCGGAATCGTGGGACTCTCGAAAGCCTTTGATTTAGCGTACGAAGATGTCCTAGGACATCAAGCCCAGGTACAAGGTTTAAAAAATTATATGATGGAGCGATTGAGAGCTCATTTTTCAGATCTTGCATTCCATGGGGATATCACCCCAAGTGGGTCTTTGTATACGGTCCTCAACGTGTGCTTTCCTCCAACCGAGAAGGCCAGCATGCTGCTTTTTACCTTGGATTTAAAAGGGGTAGCGGTAAGTGGCGGAAGTGCCTGTACTTCAGGCGCGACTAAAGGTTCTCATGTGTTGGAAGGAATTGGCGCAGATATGAGTCGTCCGAATGTGCGTTTTTCATTTTCCAGGTATACCACGAAGGAGGAAATCGATTTCGCGTTGGAGCAAGTGTTTTCTGCCTTTGCTGTCGCCTTAGCCTAATGAGCTCGCCAAAAAACGTATTGTTTTTAGCTTCTTGGTATCCTCATCCAAGCAATCCTACCTTAGGTAATTTCATTCAGAAGCATGCCGAGGCCGCTTCTATACACCATAACATAAGCACACTTTCCGTACATGCCAGCGATGTGTCAGACGTATTTGTAGAACAAACGAAGCGTGATAAACTGACCGAAATCCGAGTGTTTTATCCGAGAGCATCTGGGTTTTTTAAGCGCTTACGGCAATATATGCGCTGGAGAAGCGCGGTGGCCTTAGGGGTAGCAACTTATCGTCAATTGGTCGGCGAACCAGACATTGTACATTTAAATGTGGTATTCCCACTGGGATTATTGGTGAAGCAGCATTTCCCAAATACGCCAGTAGTGATTACAGAACACGCCAGCGGCTTGCACGAAGGTCCCAATGCCTACCCGAAGTGGATGTTGAAGCGCATGCTGCCGGTGTATCAACGCGCAGCCATGGTGTTACCGGTGAGCGCCAATTTGGGTGAACGGATAAAGTCATTGACCGGAACATCGTATCACGTACTACCGAATGTGGTGAACGAGGAGATTTTTAGCTTACCGAAAGGGACACATTCGAACCATCGCTTTGTGCATATTTCTACCTTATTTGAAGCGGCAAAAAACGTGCATGGAATCTTGAGGGCAGTGGCTGAATTAGCGAAAACGGAACAGGATTTCGAATTTCACATCATCACAGATGGCGATGCTTCAGAGGCGAAAATAGTAGCCAATCAGCTTGGTATCCTCGATACGAAGGTATTTTTTCATGGCACCATGGAGACTGAAGAAATCGCGGCTTTCCTGCGCACGTGTAAGGCCTTGGTCTTGTTTAGTAATTTCGAGAATTTCCCTTGCGTGATACCGGAAGCCTGGATGAGTGGGGTACCTGTCATTGCCACGCGGGTGAATGGAATTCCTGAATTTGCCAACGAACACAACAGCATCCTGATCGAACCACGCAACGAGGCGCAATTGGTTGCGGCCATGAAGTCCGTATTGTACGGTAAATCCTTTGATGCTGAGGCGCTACGCACCTATGCCTTAACCCATTTCAGCTATGCTGCGGTAGGCAAGCAATTGGATGAGGTGTATAGGTCTGTTTGATTTTGTGAATATAATTCGAGGCCGCTTCGAAGAGGTAAATCGTAAAACCGGCCCTTCGATACGTCCGACGTTGCGAACTACTCAGGGACCGCTTCTATCTAAATCATCAAGAAAATCGCCCTTGCTTAAACCCTTCACCGAGCTTTTTGCTACTTAGACGTACCCTGAGTAGACTGCCTTGGCTGGCGTATCGAAGGGTGCGGTAAAAAAGTAGGGTAAACGGTAGCTAAGTCTTATGTTTACTCAACTTACTCGAAAAACAGTCGCTTGGGAATACAAACAGCAAATTCCAGAAATGTCAATGGTGAATGTGTAAGCATGTAGTATAGCGAACTTAAAGAATGCGACTTTAGCGATTAGCCTCCGCTGAAGCGAAACCACTAGGCATTTATCAAAACAACACGATTTACCTACTTTTTTGGATAAAAAAGTAGCAAAAAATCTATCGCGACGGGTTTTTTACGCCGCATTACACTCCTAAGACTTGACCCTTTCAGTGATCCTGCGGCTTCTTCAGGGACCCCAAGTCTTAGTTCGCTCCACTTGCTAGAAAAACAGTCGATAGAAAATACAAGCAGCAAATTATAGTAATATATTGGTATTTCTGTTTATCGAGTGGTTGCCAAAGGCGACTGTAGCGCGATAGCGGTTTGTCGAATCGTTCCTCGGGATTTCAAATCCCGAGGAACGGAAACTGAACCCATTGAATCATCAAACATATCCTAACAATCGCTTATAGATTTTAAACGCATCATGTTGCTGGAATGCGAGGGATAATAACAATTTTGATTCTAGTTTTGCATTCTCCCAATCTCCTTTATACATAAACGCTAAGCTTCCATGATAACCATGTGTCAGTGCGAGAAAGGTATAAATTGGCGCTTGAAATTCTTTGTTTACCTCTTGAATCTGAAGCAAGGAGATACACTGTTCTTTCCATGCTAAATGATATTTTAAAACCTCGTATCGATTGGTATAAATTAGCCCTCGACACCAACGACCAACATAGGCCAACGCAAAATCTGCTTCTTTCCAATCTGTAATTAGTTGTAAAATAGTATCAGTTTCAATTAATATGGATTTATTAGAATGTATGTTGGCGAGCAACTCAAGTTCTAAACTTCTCGATTTTAAATGGAAATGCGTTAAGTCTTGCTTATGGAACAAAGGGTTCATTTTTTTTGTACTGAGCATCAACTCTTTTCGTTGTTTGAACAATTCACTGAATTGCGATAATTCAAGGTTGTTGCTCTGACGTTTTGCTAATTGGTTTAATAGGTTAGCATAATGTCCGTAGGGATCATCTTCAAAAACAAAGAGCTGAAGAAAATCTAGTGTATAATGTTCATATTGGAGTAGTTCTTCTAAAGCCTGAGAATGCTCTTTTTGGGATCCAAACAAATAGTTTCCAACAAATTGTGAGGTATAAGCGAAAACTTTTGGTGTTTCACTTTTCATTTTCATCAATCGGCGAATAGCCGCGCGTTCGTTGTTAGCCAGAAACAAGGATTCAACCTCTAGCAAAGCTTCCATTTTTTTGCGGTTGGATTCTTCTCGCTCGTCACTGACTTCTAAAAAAGAGTCGTAATCATTATACCCTAGGTAACGCGTCAATTCATCTAAGGTGGAAGACCTTGCATGGGTATTGATTTTAGCTAAGCTAAAAATCCGGCTTAATGTGGTATAGGATACATAATGCCCTTGTTTTATTAACAGTTGTTCTAACCTTCGGCATGCAGCTATTGAGTTAATTTGAAAACCAACATGCTGTTCAAGGGCACTTTTTAATTGAGTCAAGGACATACCCAAAGATACTTCACGGAACTTTTCAATTTAAAACGAAACAAAAACGAAACAAAATTTTGAGGATCAAGAGAAATAGGGAGGGTATTTTTGAGTCATATTTTACATATTCATATGCCAAGAATAGCTCGGACAGTGTTTTTTTTCATGGTTTTTGCTAAGTTCATTTTTTATGCCCAAACCGACAAAAGACGCGTTATTGCTTCCGCTGGACGTTTAGCAAAGAAATTACCTCCGTATACTTTCGGACAACCAAACTATTCTATGTCCTACACCTTGGGGGAACCTTTCATTTATGTGGGAACGCCGATTGGCTACAACATGTATCGATTCATGAACGGGTTTCAGCAACCGGATGCCTTAGTACCCATTGCGCCGGGTACCTCCGCTATCATGCCAGCTGATCCAGTATTTAACATCTACCCCAACCCGTTCGACCAATATTCCATTATCGAGGCGCCCGCAGCGTACGAAAATCAAGACTTGAAATTGCAACTCATAGATGCCAACGGAAAGCTCGTGCACGAAGAATTTATGCACGGAATTCGCCACAAGGCCGATTACTCCACCGGCTTGACCCCAGGAACCTATTTTTTAA
>JBEGMB010000242.1:0-9382 GCA_041183245.1 Bacteroidota bacterium | reverse complement strand
GCAACGCAAAGGCGGTCATGTCCTTGTCAGCCACTCTAAGCGAGCAGCAAAAAACCGAGCGGATTTTCTTGTTCAATTCGGGCTTGGATATTGCATACATCACCGCAGGATTTTTACTTCGGAGCATGGCGCTAAACCAGCAAGCTAAGGCCGATCAACTCAACGGTTTTGGAAAAGGCCTCATCCTACAGGGTTCGTTTCTTTTTGCTTTCGATCTAACGGCCTTCGCCCTTCACCATCGTCATGGAAAGCAAGTGTTGAGATTGGTTGACGGGAAGGAATAGGGATTTAATTTCCCTCTACTTTATACCGCACCCTGAGTAGTCCGAAGGACGTATCGAAGGGTGCTACTAAGAAAAAACTTCGGTATTTTGATGTTTCGATTTCACCTCCATTTTCGCCTAAGCGAATCCTCCTCTGTGCCTTCGCTATAGCTGTGGCGCAAGCGATAGAAGGGAAACACTTCCTCCCTCGAGGGAGGATAAAGTCTGACGACTCTGACGAGTATCAGACTCCGTCAGAGGAGGGTGACAAATGCAAAGGAACTTGGCTGACCATCCAATTTTTTGGAATTAAAAATCAGCGTTGATAATACTACCAGGTGCGGAATTAATTCCGCACCTGGTAGATTCGTTCCCGTTCCTCTGGATTTCAAATCCAGAGGAACGGGAGACTCACAATCACTCCTTTACCACAATCGCCGATTCATAAGCTCCTTCTACTTTGAGGATATAAATCCCCTTGCTTAAGGTGCTTAACGAAAGGGTGGTATTGGTGCCTGTTAAAGTTCCCGAACCTACGGTTCTTCCCATTTGGTCATAGATCGAGTAGCGCTCGTTGGTGAACTGATCCGAGGTAATGGTGATTTCTGAGGGGGTTGGGTTGGGGTGTATATGTTTATTGATTCGAGAATCCCACGTCAATGCAGTTAAATTCTGATCAATTTTTATAAAACAATTGTCGCTAATATCCATGTTTATGTTCTCCCAAGGGCTGCTAGCAATTGTAGTAAAACTCCCACCTGCAAATAGTTCGCCTTGATAAATTATTGATGTGTTACCGAATCCTAGATCTTCGGTACTCACACAGTTTAAGCCTAAGTCCGACCAAGCAGTGCCATCAAATTTATATAAAGGATTAGGATCGAAATTACTACTTTGTGTAGTTCCGAAGTAAGCTGATACGTATAAATTATTTTCAAGAACATTTAAAGAATTTTGAGCAACATCTGCCACTAATCCCCCGTGCTCAACTTGTGGCCAAAAACCACCAGGCAAATTGACGTTTATCCAATTCGAACCATTGTATTTGGCTAAATTTTGAACATTTATACCTCCAATCGTGGCAAAGAAACCTATTGCATATAAATGCCCGTTATACTCCTCTATATCTACTATTATTGGGTTGTTAGTTACTATTCCGGTACAATTCACCCAAGTTGAGTTTGAGTATTTGTATAATCCGAAGGAAGTGCCTATAAATAATTCCCCATTATAATCTTCCATACAATAAGGATAACCACTAAAATTATTGGTTGATTGTATTTCAATAAAATTTGTACCATTGTACTTTAACAAAGTTGAATTTTGTGTAATGATATATAATTCGTTATTAAATACATGCAACTCTCTTGCACTTACAGTTTCGTTATTACCAAGCGTAAAATTTGTCCATTGAGAGCCATTCCAGCATTCTAAGATACCCGCAGCTACATATAATTTATTTTGAAAAGAACAGAGATCTGTTACCTTATGATTTAAATAATCTCCGGCTCCAATTGAACTCCAAACGTTACCATTCCACTTTGCAATTCCATGCGAAACAATTCCTCCAATCGATGTGAAATTGCCACCAACAATTAAATCTCCATTATATATATGAAGGCAATTAACACGCGTTTCATCAATTCCACCTAGTGAAATATTTCCCATTGCACCCGGAAAAGGTGTTGCTGGCACCCACATCTGGCTATGGAATTGTGTGTAAGCGGCAAATAGAAAAAGAAAAATTGATATTTTTTTAAGTTTCATGTCTTTTTTTTAAGTAATTCATCACTCCTTAACCACGATCGCCGATTCATAAGCGCCTTGCACTTTAAGGATATAAATCCCCTTGCTTAAATTGCTTAACGAAAGGGTGGTGCTGGTTCCTGCTAATCTTCCCGAACCTACGGTTCTTCCCATTTGGTCATAGAGCGAGTAGGGCTCGTTGGTGAATTTATCAGAGGTAATAGTGATTTCTGAGGAAGTGGGGTTGGGGAAAAGTTTTGGATTTATATTTTCATTGATTGAGTTTAAACTGAGATTCATGCAATTACTTGTGTCGCACCACAATTCGGCATTTTGATTACTATTACCTCCCAAGTTCAAACTTAAATTGTCAGCAGATAAAAATAAGTTGCAATTAACCTCCAACATTTCTAATAGGGAATCAGCGAAAGACTGAACAAGGACTGTATTAATGCTTGTGCCATCAGATTTCCATATACCCGTATTATTAGGTTCTTGCTGATTTCTCACATAAAAGTAAAGTTTATTATCATGTTTTATTCCTTGATACTCCACGATCTGTGAGTTTAAGTTTGATCCAGGATATATGTCTTTTACGAGAACAGTGCCTCCGGTAGTTCCATCTGTTTTCCATAATTCCTTACCGTTTATGCCATCGTTAGCTATAAAAAAGATGGTACCATTAACATCAATAAATTTTGAGGGATTGGAAGAATTATAACCAAAATAAATGTCTTTTATCATGGAGGTGTTGTTTAATGTACCATCTGTTTTACATAATTCATTTCCTGGAAGTCCAACCCCATTATACCCTCCCGAAAAATATATCCACCCGTTTGTGGAATAAAAATTTGCCCAATTTGCAACAGGGAAATTAACAGCTTGAAGCGTTCCTACTAAAGAACCATCCGTTTTCCAAATTGTCCCACCATTTCCACGATAGTAAATCTCATTATTTAAGATACAAGATTGACTTTTAAGAGGCAATTGGACCCCGGTTTGAACAGTGCCAACCGTGGTTCCATCACTTTCATAACCTGAAAAGTATATTTTATTATTAAATGACCTTATCGTTATGCTAGTACCCAAACCTGAATTTGTCCAATTTTGAACCACTACAGTTCCATTTAGCGTACCGTCTGATTTCCATAATTCATGTATTGTATTTCCCCAAACTGCATCGGTGAAGGATGTTATGAAATAAATCTTACCGTTCATTTCACAGAGATTGGAATTATATGCTTTGTTGATAAAATCTTTTACAAGCACGGTACCACCCGAAGTGCCATCTGTTTTCCATAATTTGTATGTGGATGTTCCTTGATTGTAGGGCCTTTCCTTAAAAAATAGGACGCTGGATGATTTTACAAAAACCTCTTCGTCAGGGATATAGTCACAATGGGGTGTAATATTCGCTACTAAGGATGTTACAATTCCATCACTTTTATAGATACTATTTAAAACACTCCAGGGATTTGTTGATGCAGTAAAAATTAAATCATTGTTAAGCTGGGTGAAATTATCAGGATTTGAACCAGGAGGTCCTGGATTTAAATCACTAATTTGTGAAAATTGCTGGGCATTAGCTATCAAATTAATAACCAGTGCCAATTGTAAAAAGATATGTTTCATGTCATTAAAAAACTAATTCTCACTCCTTAACCACAATCGCGGATTCATAATCCCCTTCGACCTTGAGAATGTAAATCCCCTTGCTTAAGGTGCTTAATGAGATGGTGGTGGTGGTTCCGTTTAATTTCCCTGAACCTACCGTTCTACCCATTTGGTCAAAGAGCGTGTACGGCTCGTTGGAAAACTTATCCGAAGTAATGGTGATCTCCGAGGAAGTAGGGTTGGGGTAGAGCACGATTGATTCCTTGCTGTTTACCAAATCTTGAAGGCTTAGGACGTTTGGAAACCCTTCGTAGATCCGATGAATGGTGGTATTTGTAGTAATCGGGTCATTAAAGTCGAAATAAATATCGGCGTCGTTGTTGATAACAGTTCCCGGAGATAAATTAGGGTTTTGTTCAACGTGAAAAGTAACGAATCCATTGCTTCCAACACTGTTTGTGGTGCTGTCTGGTAGTAGAATATTGTCAAAGCGCCATTCCAATACACGCGGCCCATACATTCTGAATTCGTAGGTATGACTAGAAACACCGGGAGTGACGGTGAAGATATTTAAATCTAAATCCAAGGTATCTCTAATCACCACGGTGAATGCCGTATCGGTACCTGTATTTTGGAAACGAATTACATATTGAAGCTGTTGATTTGGTTGAATGTAATTCATGTTGGTAACGCCATTCGGGTAGCCTCGCTTGTCGTTGGGGTCATAGCTGCCACTAACTTCTTCACAGTAGATATCAATCACAGGGTCGGCGTCGTCTTGCGGGTAGTCATTGACCTCTCCCGGGATCCAGTTGGCTGCATTACCGCAGCGTTCAACAAAGGCATTTGGTTGCGAGTTTCCTGGATGTAAGGGGTGTTGTGAGGCGTTTAGTATCCAAGTTTGACCATTTCCTGCAAAAGCATAGGTAATGGTTTGACCGCCTTGCAGCATGATAGAATCGGTGAAGGTAACTACGCCATTTACTGTGAGCCAAACGGGTGCGTAACATTCCATATCGCCTCCACCTAAAACGCCTGTATTGGTTACAGTGAAGTAAATGGAATCATTTTGACACCAACCATCAACGCTCAAACTGCTTTGGTCCCAAGGTCCTAAACACGGTTGAGGTAAACCGCCTAAAGCACCTTCGCTGGGAATATTATCCCAATTAGGCCCAGAGGGTAGGGTATCAAGGGCACAATTCTCCACAGGAAATAGTTCAGCATTCATGCAAAGCGTTTGCCCAAGGGTTGCGTTGCAGCTCACGGTGGTAGAAAGGGTGAAATCTACACATTGACCGGGGTTGAGCGTTCCAGTTTGAAATTGAAAGGTGTTGTTTCCTAAGGATGTAAATGGCAGACTTGCAGAATTAACGGTCAGGAGTGGGTCAAGTGTAACAACTACGAAGGAGGAGTTAAGGGCACTTGTTGCCGTTGCATTATTACAAGCACTCACATAAATAATTTGATTACTGAAGCACCTTCGTAGTGTTGGAGCTAAAATCGATATTTCGGGACTTGAACAAGGATTATGATTAACCATTCCAAAGCTTATGCAAGCATTAGTTCCATTATTGACTTGAAATGTTTGCGAATTGACGCATGTAGGGGACCAATTAAGATTTACAGTATCAATAAAAGCTGTGTATGTACCATTTGGGAGATTTAAAAAGCTGGCAATTCCGATAGAATTTGAATTCGTAATTAAATTTCCGGGTTGAATAATTACCGGAATTGCGGCAATTCCGGGTTCATTTAAGAGGATACAATTTTGATTAACATCATTGAATACTGAAATATCAACACTGGGTGTAAAGCTGAAATTAATAACGTTAGTTTGAGCAATTGCAGAATGAACATTTAATGATATCCATACAAATAAAAATAATCGGCTTAAATTGAAATATATTTTTTTTTTCATAATTTGAACTTTATTTTGAATGCAATACTTGTTATTCAGCGATAAATACAGTGGTTATTCTTTAATGCATCTTACACACAAGCCTCGAGCTCTTGACCCTCCATTAGACCCAGAATTGACTGATGCGTCAGAGGTAGTAATTCGCAAGTTACCTGATTTTTGATAATTATTTAGAGGATCGTCAAAGGTTGAAGAAGTCCAATAATAACCTTGTGTTGAAGTATTCAAAATAGGGTCTCCTGCGCCATCGACATAACCTCTCATCCCACCTAAAGGTAACTTTAAGACAGATTGAAAAGCACCAATTGAATTGAGGCTAGACCATGTTGAAATTTCATCAAGAAATTCTTGATCAGTTGGTAATCTATATCCAGTTGGGCAAGGGTTATTTACTCCTCCTACTCCTTGCCATAAATTAGGGTTTTGGGGGTTCCTCCAATCATTAGTTATATTTGCACCGTTACACATTATGTGTAGTGAATGGTTTGGTTGATTTACAGAACTGATTACTGCTGTTGATGAAGATGTTCTACATTGATGACCATCTGAACGACGGCCCCATTGGTAAAGAAATCCATAGGAGTTAATATCAGTACTACTGGTAGCAACTTGAGAAGCGCCTAAATTTCTATCCATCCACGTGCGGCCTGTTATTGGATTTGTAACTGGATTAATTACCGTTAATCCCGAGCAAAACACTGAACCTGGAGGATAACTCGGTGGAGGACAACCTATATTATTGTAAACTGCCTTTACAATAGAATGTTTTGGTAAGCAACCATTTGTTGTTAATTCTGCACGGTAATATTTATTACTCCAAAAAATAATACCATATGGAGAATAATTCGCTCCTTGAATGTTGATCCAATTGATTGAATCAACTGATTGTTGCCACTGTATATTCCCGTTAAGGTTACCACAGTTAAGATATATACTATCTCCCATACAAACATAATTTATTTGAGATTTTACATTACCAAAATAAATACACGTTAAAAAATAGAATAGAAAATACTTTTTCATAGAAGATTTATTAAATATAGGTTCAGGTTATTTTTGTTGTTTTCATGTGATAAACTCACTTCTGATTAAGTAATCATTCTCATCCTTTTCCAAGCTTATTTCTGAAATTGATATGAAAACCTTTTTCCTTCACCTCTTTAAGTTCAATGAAGTATCCAAAGCTAGCAGACATAAAAAAACGTTCATCTACATAACGCGCTCCAAGGCCAATTCGCCATTGCAGAGGAATAATCTTTCTCGAATAAAATTCAACGTTTGCAGTTAATGAATGCACTGGCATTATGGAAACGTTCGGTGCTTTCACTAAATCGAAATTGTAAGAAAGTTTCTTATGTACTTTTGATTGATCATGGTAGTACAAAGACATTCCTGCGCCGATATCAAAAGTATTCGGAAAGAATACTCCAATATTAACACTTGGTTCTAATGCTTTCCAATAATAACCCGCTCTAAATCCCGGATATCCAGAGTATTGTTGTCCTACTCCAATGCCTAAATTCAACTGGCTATTGACAAAAAGGGGAGATGTGATTAAGAGTAAATATAAAATATTACGCTTGACTATATAGATTTTCACGGCACAATAAAATTTACGGATTTGAAGTGATTGTCAGGGCAAGTTGAGGATAATGCATCGCCTCCCATCGAATAGTTTCTTGTATCAATAATGTTACCATTTAATTCAAATTTAACCTCTACATTTTTACAAGTTCCTTGGGTATTATAATAAAGTTGACACAAAACGTTTTGACCTTTTGTGACACTAAATAAATCCGTTGAGCCTGGAGTAGTAAGAGAACCTCCTGTTGTGTTTAATGTAAATGCTTCACCTAGGGCTTGATTCGGTGCAGGACAATTAACAATAATCCGCGCTTGTCCGCCTCCCGAGGGTTGCGTTTCGTCATCGCAACCCCAGAATAACACAGAAATACTAGCTAGTAATAGCAGCTTCTTCATCCTTAAAACTTCATGGTTAGTCCGATATTTCCAACGGCAAGACCATAACCGACTTCCGCAAAACCACCCACATTATCGGAGAACATGAAGCGAATACCACCCAAGAACTGGTAACCTAGCGGTGTGCCTAAGGCAATTGAGTTGTTGGTTTCATTGAATGCAGGATCGCTTGAGGTCCATTTGTAGCCATATTTTAAGAAACCTAATCCAATCCCAATGTATGGATCGATTTTGTCGTTGCTCACTGAGAAATGGTAGGCCCCGCGCGCCATGATGGCTAGGGTATTCCAACGGTAAGAATAATCGTAGGTTTGGCCCAAGAAATCGTTTTGAATCCAAGTGGCACCATAAGTAGAATAGGAAAGGCTTGCGCCGATACCAATGTGATCCGTTACAGCACGTTCAAAACTCAATCCAACCGGACCGAAACCTGAGAATTTGTACCCATCATATACTTGGTAGGCATTTAATAAGCGACCATAGCCCAAACCAAAGCCGTAACCAACTTGTAAATAATTGTCACCTTCACTAAATTCTTGTGCTTTTACAGCATTTAGGCAAAGGGTGAAGGGCAGGATAAGTAACATTAACTTTTTCATAGGAATTAAAGATTAAGGGTTAAAAAAAAAGGGGATTAATATCGGTTATAGTAATAGTAGTTATAGTTATAACTGGGCTGGCTATAGTATGAATTGTTGTAGTAGGAATTATTGTAATACGAATTGTTGTAATATGAATTCGAGTAGGTCTTGGTACCTTGTTTCCCAGTATATGGGTTGTAATTCGGGTAGGTGCTCCAGTTGTCGTATACCGTATTATTCGGGGCGGTACGGTAATGAGGCGCCACATAGGTGCCATTCGATTTGTAATACCCGTTCACATATACTTGGCTTTGACTCATGGCGATGCCTGAAAGTACCATCGCGAAAACAAAAACACTTATTTTAATTATATTTTTCATAGAGTTATGTTTAATATAAAAAACAAATATAATAACAATATAACTATATAATAAATATAGTTATGATAAATTTTCATTACTGCTTTATTATCCTTGGAATTGTAGCTTTGCTCTATGTCCACTTTACATATTGGCCAACTGATTAAGGAACACGTGAAGCGCAAGCGCATGAAGGTTTCTCAACTATCGGAGCTGCTTAACGTCTCTGAACCCAATGTGTACAAGATTTACCTCCGGAGTTCCATCGATACTGCACTTTTAGAGAAAATTTGCATAGCGCTCGACGTGAATTTTTTTGAGTTTTACGCCAAACGCTTTTCCCTGGAAAACCAAGAAGCTAAATTGATCCAATGTGAGAAAGAAAATTCCCTGTTGCGGCAGTTAATCCAAGAAAAAGATGAAAAGTATCAGTTGCTTTTATCCTCACGCAGGGATTATTGAGGCTTTACGTGTCGTTTTGTGATTAAGTCCATCTGTAAGCCCACCATGTTGGACGGATTGCTGGACATCGCTTGATATGCGTTCTGATTGCTCTATCATTATGGATGATTTAATTTCCCTCTACTTTATACCGCACCCTGAGTAGTCCGAAGGACGTATCGAAGGGTGCTTACATGTTCCGTCGGTACTGACCGCCCACCTCAAACAAGGCTGCTGTGATTTGTCCTAAGGACGCGTATTTACAGGCTTCCATCAGTTGCTCAAACATGTTGCGGTTGTTGATGGCGGCTTCTTGCACTCTACGGATCTGTTCTTGCGCAGTGGCTCCATGCGTGCGATGCAATTGTTCCAACATGCTGATTTGGTAGACTTTCTCTTCTTCGGTAGCGCGAATTACTTCCTTGGGCAATACCGTTGGAGATCCTTTCGAACTCAAAAAGGTGTTCACCCCAATGA
>JBEGMB010000241.1:0-4236 GCA_041183245.1 Bacteroidota bacterium | reverse complement strand
GTCATGGCATCCACCACAAACAGCGTTTCAGAGGGTTGAATGGCTGCTTTTACTTGTTCAATTTCAGCCATCATTTCTTCGTCCACCGCAAGTCGACCCGCGGTATCGACAATCACAACATTGTGGCCATTTTGCTTGGCGTATTGAATCGCTTTGGTGGCGATATCGACCGCGCTGTTATTACCGCGATCACTAAAAACGGCGACTCCTACCGACTCTCCAACAACATGTAATTGATCAATGGCTGCGGGTCGATAAATGTCACAGGCGACCAATAGCGGGTTCTTTCCCTTTTTCGTTTTTAAGTAATTTGCCAGTTTACCAGAAAAGGTGGTTTTACCAGAACCTTGCAATCCGGACATCAAAATTATTCCTGGATTACCTTGATATTGAATATCAACATGGTCACCACCCATCAAATCTTTGAGTTCGTCATGGGTGATTTTTACCAATAATTGTCCAGGAGATACCGCGGTCAATACGTTTTGGCCAAGGGCTTTTTCTTTTACCCTTTCTGTAAATTCTTTGGCGGTTTTAAAATTGACGTCAGCATCCAGCAATGCTCGCCTCACTTCTTTTAATGTCTCCGCAACATTGATCTCTGTTATTTTTCCTTGGCCTTTTAGAATTTTAAAGGCTCTATCGAATTTATCCGTTAATTGTTCAAACATGGGGTGAAAAAATGAGGAGCAAAGGTAACAATTGTATCTTAACGCTGGATATTTATTGTGCCTTTCAATACGGTTGGTTTTTCCAACATGTCAAAATAGGTGATGGTGTAGTTATAAATACCATCGGGCACAAAGTAATCACCGTTATAAGCGTTTCCCATCCACGCTTCATGGATGTCAGAGGATTGGAAAACAACATCGCCCCAACGATTATAAATTTGAATATGATAGGTAGTGATGCCAGTACTTACAGGTATCCAAGCATCATTGATTCCATCTTGATTGGGTGAAAAGGCGTTAGGTGCAAAGAAAACAGACCCTCCGATGTTCACATAACCAATGGCAGTTGCTGTGCATCCAAATTCATTGGTGACCAATTGGGTAATGCTTTGCCTTCCCGCTTCGGTGAAGGAGTATACCACGTTGAAACCTGGAATAGTGGAACCGTCACTGGTGTAATACACACATTCGGTGGCGAATTGCGATGAGTCCATTATGGTGACGACGGGATTGTCGATGCTTACTTCCATCGGATTTACAACAAATCCGGGTGTGGGGATGGGATGAACTTGAACGGCATCATTTAAATTGACATAGATGTCGGAAACACAACCACTGATGGTGTAGGCATGTAAAATGACATCATAGTTTCCCGAATTGTTGTATACGTGAGTAGGATCCTCATTGGTGGAGCCCCCATCATCGCCAAAGCTCCATTCGTAAAACACTTGCGTTTCACTGTTCGGGGTCGCGTAAAAGTTGGTATAAAGACTGGGACAACCCGAAGTGTTTTCCGTGGTTACAGTCACCGTTGGATCTTGGACAACCCAGATATCATCTTCATAAGTCTCGGTGCATCCATTCTCTTCGATGGTCAGACTCACTGTAAAAACGCCTGCGCTATCGAAAGATAAGTTGTTGACCATCGCTTGGCTACTGGTATTTAAGTTGGCGCCATTGGGAAATTGCCAGTTGAATAGCGCTGCTGCTGTAGAAGCACCTTGCGCTTGTAAATCGAATTCATTGGTGCTGAAGCACTGCGGAGTTTGGGATGGAAATGAAGGTTGTAAATTTCCATAAATGTGAATCGGAATAAAGGAAGTATCTGGGCAGGTGTTGGGAGCGTAGGCAATGAGGGCGACGTTATATATTCCGGTGTCGGGAAAAGTAAAGCTGGGCGCTATTTCATTGGAAAAATCCCCTTGGGCAGGCGTGTTAAATTCCCACCAATAGCTTGTGGCATTCGTACTGTTGTTTTCAAAATCATAACTTAGACCAGCGCAGAAAACAGTTTGGGCAGGCACAATCGCCACTGGTTCGGGATCGTTATTGACCGTGATGGTTTGAGTACCGATACAACCTTGGTTGTCGAGGGTTAAGGTAATGTCATAGGTCGAGGCGGTGGGATCTAGCACGATGGCTTGAGGTTGCGCTAGATTGCTGTTGCTCGGATTCGAATTTCCAGGAAATTGCCAATTGAATTGTAAAGCGGTTGGAAAAAGAGAAGCGTCCAATCCATGGTCGAAGTTGTAAGCCACTTCATCATTGAGGCAGTCAATACTTGTTACGGCTATATTGGGCTCGAAGGTTTCGATGGCAGTATACACAATGGTAGCGGTATCTGCACATTCCCAGCCTGGATTAGTGACCAAAGTAACCGTGTAGACTCCAGCTACGTCGTAGGTGTAGGAAGGCTCGAATAAATTACTCGTGTCATCGCTGATTGTGGGAACTCCGAAGTCCCAATGATAGCTGGAAGAATTAAAACTGTTATTGATAAATGGAACAGAAAGACCGGCACAAAAATCCACTTGTTGTCCATCAGGATTATTTGATACTGCTACTTGCGCTCCTGTATTAGGATTGCATAGATTCACATTGATCTGATAATCCCTGCGGATGGTATTGATGAGTATTCCATTTCTATATTCCGCCACGCAGATGGCCAAAGCATAGGTGCCCAACTGTGTAGCCGTTCCGGTGATATAGCCTGTATTTGGATTGATCGAAAACCCAGGGTTGGCGGTGATGGGATTATTCGCGGAGAATCCCGCACTCCAATTTACCGCATTGTAGGGCGGAGATGCCGGCGGATTGGGCGCTGGGGTGTTTTGAGAGCCCCCATTCAAGGGGTTACAAAAGGAGTAAACCAGCACATCACCATCCGCATCGGTAGCGGCGGCCGAATAGTAAAATGGGGCATTTAAACACAGAGAGGTAGGCGGAACACTATTAAAAACAGGACTGCTATTTTGAGCGCTTACCAGATTAGTTCCTGGAATTTGTGTGGTCAATGTCATTCCTGCTAGGGAATTGGCATTTTGCACAATGTTGTCAATGCTGGTGTTTCTACAACAGCGTTGATAGGTTAAGGTATACCCATTGGGGTCGAAGGGTAAATTAACGGTTGTTTCATAAATGGCCTGTTCAACACAAACGTTTGGCGGAACCGTAAAGCAAGGATTTTCTAATTGCGAGGGTAGAAGAGTGGTATTGCTCGAAGCCAAGCTGACCGTCAGCAAAGTGTTCAAATTATTTTGATAATCAAAAACACCGATGTACACTTCATTGTCAAAGTCGGTTCCGTTCACATTAGTAGGTCCACAATCTCGATAAACCACTAAGTGAACCAAGTATTGATTGTTGCCTAAATATTGGTAGGTAAGATCGCCACCATAAATATGGGTCGCAAATGCAGGTCTTGCGATAGCACAAAGCAGGATCAAAAGAATGACCTTAAACAAAAGTCGGCTATGTACCCATTTCCTCAACATTGGTGAGACACAAAGGTCGGTTAAAATGTTGCAAACAAAATATATCTTCACAGATTTTCCAACATTCAATCGATGGTAAATATCTTCGCTGTATGAAGTCAAAAATCTCACACCTCAATTCAGAAGGAAAGGCAGTTATGGTGGATGTTTCGGAGAAAATGGATAGCCCGCGTACCGCCTTGGCGGCAGGGGAAGTGGTGTTCCCCCCCGAGACTTGGGATTATCTCCAAAAAGGAAATTGGATTTCTTCTAAAGGAAGCATTTTGGAAATAGCCAAAATTGCCGGCATCCAAGGAGCCAAAATTACTGCTCAGTTAATCCCCTTGTGCCATAGTCTGCCCATTCATTGGGTGGATATTCAGATGAAGTTAGTTCAAAATACCATTCAGATAGAGGCTCAAGTAAAAACCGTTGGCAAGACCGGAGTTGAAATGGAAGCGTTGACAGCAGTATCGACGGCGGCATTAACCATTTATGACATGTGTAAGGCGCTGAGTCATGCCATTCAAATAAAAGAGATCCGATTGGTCAGTAAAACAGGAGGTAAGGCCGACCTTATTTTATAATAATAATTTAGTTTTATGCCGTTTTATGCGCATAATTTATGCGAATATTCGGCAGGAGTGTGGGATTACCTTTGCTCCATGGCTTTGTGGAGTTTGGATGCTTCTGAAATATGGTTTCCTTATCGGAACGAAATGGACGGTGACCGCGTTGCGGTTGGAGCGGATCTTTCCTGGCAACGAGTAGTAATAGGTTTTGTCCACGCTTGTTTTCCTTATTACACGCAG
>JBEGMB010000240.1:0-4784 GCA_041183245.1 Bacteroidota bacterium | reverse complement strand
GATCTAAATTATTCACTATCCATTAAATAAACCCTTTATTCGCTGAAGCTTCGGTTGAATCTCGGCCACGTTCTATTCCGTATTTCTTAAAACAAAAAAAGGGGGGCCTTTCGGCACACCCCTTCTCCATCAATCAACATCGTATTAATACCCTGGATTCTGAATCAGGTTTGGATTTAAGATAATATCTGAGGTAGGAAGTGGATACAATTCCAAGTATGGGTCAATTCCAATCCCGGCTACATCTCCTCCTTTGAAAGGCCATACGTAGGTTGAACCAGAAAACAAATCAAAGCGAATTAAATCGGTTCTTCGTGTTCCTTCCCATTGCATCTCACGTGCACGTTCATCAATAATATCGGACAAGGTTACCGTAGCTAAGTTATGCGTATTATTTCCGTAGGCACGCTCGCGAATTAAGTTCATGTACTGTAAGGCAGTACCCTGATCAGATAGGCGCAAACTCGCTTCAGCCATCATTAAGTATACATCTCCTAAACGGAACATTGGAAAGTCGATGTCCGTATGTGGCGAATTGGCATTATTAGAAGCCGTAAGACCAGCGCTAGTTACATTCTTAAACTTCGGATTTGCGTACCCTTGGGTAAATGTGCCCAAGGTGGTTATTTGCTTCGTTTGACCAGCCGTGTAGAATAAATAGCGTGAATCTTGTGTAGTATCTGCAAATTTGTTTACCAACGCCTCGGTAGCTCTTAACCCTGCCCACTTTCCGTTTACGCCATAATCTGCTGCCACCATTGAACCACCTAACGAAGCACATACTAAAAAGGTAGTTCCACCCCACGTTTGGGCGTACAACCCATCATAAACCACAGGGAATATAATTTCAGGGGAAGTATGATTATCGGCTAAAAACAATTCTTGGTAGCTGTCATCCAAGGTAAATGGACCTGCATCGATAATTTTTTGGCAATAATCTTTACAATCAGCCCATCTTGCCGTTCCAGTATACACTTCAGCATTCAAATACAACTTAGCTAATAAGGCTTGTGCTGCCGCTTTTGACGCGTGACCATATACTACAGACGATGCTGGCGTTAGGCTTGGCTCAATTGCCAAGAGTTCTGATTCAACGTAGTTAAATAAATCAGCGCGTGTAATTCGCTCCGGTTGAAAAGCACCCACTTGATCATTTTCATCAACAAATGGAACATTTCCAAACAAATCCATCGCATGGTAATAACTCAATGCCCGTAAGAATCTCGCTTCATTGCGATACATACGAATCATCTGCTTATCGTTCTCACTGAATCCTCTAGCTTCTAATTTCTCATCACTCGCTTGACCAATGAATTCATTACACAAGGTGATTTGATAATAAATTCGGTAGTACATTCCTTTTACCCATACATTCTCTGCATTGATTTCATTCTTTACCAATTCCGGAATCCCTGGGTCGTTCCAACCACAAACCGCTTCATCGGTGGGTAATTCTTGTAAATTCCAAAGCACACGAACATAGGCAGAGAACCCTTCATCGATTCCAGCAATATCCGCTTGTCCAGCCGGACCTTGGTTACCCGTCATTGAAAGTCCTGAATACAATTTAGCCAGAACCTTAATATAATTGTTTGGGTCTTTATATACCGTTTCGGCATTAAGACCATACTTTGGTGACTGATTAAGTTGTTTGTTACATGAGAACCCAAGAAGAAGTGTTCCCAATAGTGCAGTATATAAAATTGACTTTTTCATGGTGTTTTATTTAAAAATCAAAGGTTAAGTTTAAGGTATAAACACGAGGTCGTGGATAGAAGTTATTATCAACTCCTCCGCCAACTTCAGGATCTTGTCCGGAATATTTAGTTACAACAAATACGTTTTGTACTGAGAACCCGGCATTTAATCCAATCTTATTTTTGGTGAAGCCAAGTTTTCCAAAGTTGTATCCTACGTTGATGTTGTCAACGCGCAAGAAATTCGCTTTTTCAAGGTAGTGGTCAGATAACAACTGGTTTGTAGTTGTTTTTTGTACCTCATCCTCATAGTACAAGGAACTGATATTGTTTAAGTATTTCTTAGTCCCTTCCACTGCGGTAAACGTTCCACTGTTTGAGTGGATGTTGTTATAAATCGTTGCTCCCAATTCACTTCGCATCGATACTCCAGCATACCATTTTCCGTATTGGAAATTCAAAGCAGTTCCTAAGAAAATTTTCGGAGCTACTTGTCCGGCATAATAACGGTCTTTCACATTGATTACGCCATCGTTGTTACGATCAACAAAGGCATTGGTATCTTTCCATTTATCCGTTGCAGTGATTTGTCCATCTCCGTTCATGTCAATGCTTGCTTGTTGACCCACTTCGATCAAGCTGCCGTCTTCCTCATATTGCTGCTCGTACAAGAAATACGTAAAGGTCGGATAAGCCACCTGATGAATCAACACTTGGTTTCCGATTCCTCCCGCGATGCCTCCAACTAAGATGCCTGGAGAATTCGGGTCTTCAATTTGAGAAAGTTTAGTTACTTGATTGATGTTATGTGTTGCATTCACCATCCAATCTAAGCGCATTTTCTTTTTTGCGATAATTCCTAAATTCAAACTAGCCTCAATCCCTTGATTTTCCATGCCCCCCACATTGGTTAAGATTTGGTTCGTAAAGTTAGTTCCTGCCGGTACGGCCACTGTAGCCAGCAAGTCGGAAGTTAATTTCTTGTATACATCAACCGAACCTGAGATGCGGTCTTTTAACAAGCCGAAATCTAATCCGATGTTGTAACTTGTAGTGGTTTCCCATTTTAAGTTGGCATCAAAGCCTGCAGGACGGAATACGGTGTAATATTGTCCACCGAAAGCGTACTGTGCGGTTGGGCCACCTTCGAAGTAATTCCCGATGTAGGCGTAATCACCAATTCCATCTTGCTGACCAGTTACACCCCATCCGGCACGAACTTTCAACATATTAATGGCTTTGATGTTTTTCATGAATTTCTCTTGGCTAACAATCCATGCCGCAGAAGCAGCAGGGAACCACCCCCAACGTTGCTCTGGGCTGAATCTAGAAGAACCATCACGACGCATAGACACGTTGATTACATATCGGTCATTTAGTGAGTAAATGGCGCGTGCATAATATGATAACAAGGCATTCTTTGTGTAAAACGGATTAGCTGCTGGAAGAGCAATTACAGAATCTTGGGCTTGATTGTAGGTAGGATTATTCGGGCTTGAAGTATACCAATCTTGGTAAGAATATCCGGCGGTTACATCTAACAATTGATTTTTCAATTTTTCACCAGAATTATAATTTGCATACGCTTCAATCAATTTATTCCCTTTCGTTTGACGGTATTGACTGTAACTTCCTTGACTAAAATATCCTGCGGCCGAAGTAGCTTGTGTTTCGGTATACCCCGTACCTTCTGATTGATCGGTACCAAGGTTTACCACTGCTTTTAACTGCGGCAAAAATGGCATTTTATATGTTGCTTTCGCATTTCCGATGTAGCGATTAACCACACTTCGATCTTCCGACTGCATAATTAAGCCCAGTGGATTTCTACCAGAAAGGGTATTCGGTTTGTTGTTGTCAATCCATTCAAAATAACCGCCATACAATGATGTGTCTGAATAAACGGCTTGTGTTGGATCAAAAAATGCTGCTCCTAATGCCCCGCGATTCGCAAAGAATGCACGCGATTGAACCAACTTTTGATTGATTTCCAATTGCAATGCGCCATCCAGTAAGCTTGGTGTCATATTCAAGCTCAAGGACGTACGATTCATATTGTCTCGTTTCAATAAGCCATTTTCATTTCTATTTCCAATAGATAATCTATACGGCAAACCCTTGATTCCTCCTGTAATCGATAAATTATTATCAGCTACAATCGCATTGCGAAATACTTCACGTTGCCAATCTGTGTTTGCTGTTCCTAATAATGCTTTCTGTGCGGCAGTTCCTTTACGGTTGATTAACGCACGCAAGGAATCTCCAGAAAGTACGTCGGCATATTTGGCAATGGTAGACAACGAAGTTTTAGAATCTAAGACCACCTTTACTTGATTTTGAGTTGCGGAACCTTTTTTCGTAGTGATAATAATTACCCCATTCGCGGCACGAGAACCATAAATTGCCGTTGCCGAAGCATCCTTTAAAACAACAAAAGACTCAATATCATTCGGATTAATTAATGATAATGGATTCGCTGCTCCTGAAATCCCGCCATTATCTAAAGGAACTCCATCCACCACGATTAATGGGTCGTTACTCGCATTGATTGAAGTACCCCCACGTAGTCTCAATGTACTTCCTGAACCAGGCGCTCCATCATTCGAAGTAACTTTTAATCCAGCTACCTTTCCCATTAACAATTGCTCTGGGGTAGCAAGCGATCCTTTTAAAAAGTTCTTCTCATTAATAATGGTGGCCGAACCTGTTAAATCCTTCGTTCTCGTAGTACCATAACCAATCACAACCACCTCATCGGATGTTTTCTGATTATCTCCAAAAACCAAGTTTTTAGTAACTGTTCCTCCACCAGAAATGGCAACATCTACGGTCATGTCTTCTAACCCAATGAAACGTAAGGTTAAGACATAACTTCCATCAGCCAAGCCGGTAATTTCATAGGCTCCGTTTACATCTGAAAAGGCAACCCCTTTGGTTGGACCATCCGCCATTACTTTCACATCGCTTAACTTATTCCCTTTGGGGTCCTCAATTACCCCGTTGATTTTACCCATTTGCGCAAAACCTAGTACGGTCAAGGCCAACATAAAAATCAAGGAAAAAGATTTAATAAATAATTGTCTATTC
>JBEGMB010000239.1:0-7120 GCA_041183245.1 Bacteroidota bacterium | reverse complement strand
GTTTTTAATAATTACCACAAATTACCACTTTCTTAATTTTCATGAAATCCTTTATTTATCAAGTAATTATTTTTTTATTCGATACGATTGCTGTAATTTTACCAAATAAGTTATTAACAATTTAAAAATTGGTGGTAAAAAGTGGGAGGAAATCTACTACTTTTACCCATTATTAACGCTATGGCAGGTTTAGTTGGTGAGTTTGAAGTGAAGCTGGACACAAAGGGTCGGTTTCTATTTCCTTCCGGGCTCCGGAAGCAGCTCGCCGCTAGTGCTCAGCGCGATTTTATGTTGAACAAGGGGTTTGAAGATTGCCTCACCTTGTATCCGCTTCCTGAATGGGAAAAGCTCAGTGCAAGTTTGAGTAAGATCAATCTTTTTAATCCTAAAAACAGGATGTTCTACCGATTATTCCATCAAGGAGCTAAACAGCTCACCTTGGATAATGCAGGTAGGTTACTGATTCCAGTTGCTCACATGGAACGCGTTGGCTTGGTGTCGGAAGTAATGCTTATTGCATACAATGACCGCATCGAAATCTGGGATCGGGCTAAATACTTCGAGATGATCGAAGGAAATATGCCTGACTTTGCCGACTTAGCGAATGAAGTAATGGGTGAAGGAAACAATGAAGATTAACGAAGCATACCACGTTCCAGTTTTACTGCATGATAGCGTTGATGGACTTTCCATTAATCCGACGTCGATTGTAGTTGATGTTACCTTTGGGGGTGGCGGTCATTCACAATATATTCTATCTAAATTGTCTAACGAAGGATTCTTGTACGCCTTCGATCAAGATGAAGATGCGGTTAAAAACGCGATCCTGGTCCCGAATTTTAAGTTAATTGGCGGCAACTTTAAGTTTATAAAAAATCACTTGCTGGCACTTGGTGTCAAGAAAGTCGATGCGATTCTTGCCGACATTGGAGTGTCTTCTCATCAATTTGATATCGCGGATCGAGGCTTTAGTTTTAGAAGTGCAGCTCCTTTAGACATGCGCATGAATCAAAAGGCGTCGGTTACCGCGGCGGAATTGCTTAATAAAGGTTCAGAAGAGAATTTACTCCGGATTTTTAATTCCAATACGGATTTACCCAATGTGTTTCGCTTAGTGCAAACTATTTTAACTGCGCGGCAACAAATTCCCTTTGAAACAACGGATCAACTCGCCAAACTCTGCGAACCACTGGCGCAACGAGGGAAAGATCATAAGTACATCGCTCAGGTATTTCAAGCCCTGCGCATTGAGGTGAACGATGAGATTGGGGCACTTAAAAAATTATTAGAAGATTCCGTTGACCTCTTAAATACTGGAGGGCGAATTGCTGTGATTTCTTACCATTCCATTGAAGATCGCTTGGTTAAGAATTTCTTCAAAAAAGGAAATTTCGAGGGGAAAGAAGTCCGGGATTTTTATGGAAATCTTCAGCGCCCTTTTGATGAAATTAATAGGCATCCCATTGTGCCTACTGAGGCGGAAGTGTTAACGAATAATCGGGCTCGAAGCGCCAAATTACGAATAGCTCAAAAGCAATGACAGAGAATAGATATACCAGCGACGAGAAGCCAGCTTCAGAATCTTCGAAATCAGGAAAATCGAAGAAAGCCACTGCGTTTTCTCAAATTTTGAATGGTGAATTTCTTACCAAGGACTTTGTGATTAATAACTTGAGTTACATCCTTTTTCTGTTCTTTCTGCTCTTTGTGCTGGTTGCTAAGGGGTATTACGGTAAGTCTGTTCTAAAGGAAATTCAAGAAACACGCACTGAGGTAGATCAAAACACAGCAGAGTATATCGAAATTAAAACCATGTTGGAAGAACGGACACGCCGCTACAAAATGGTAGAACGCTTAAAGAAAAAGGAGCTTGTGGAATCCGAAAATGCGATTAAAGTTATTAAGTCAAACGAAATTGTAAGTTCAGATGAGTAGCGAAAAAGGTCCTATGGTGTTCAGGGCCTATGCCCTTTATTTCGGATTCATCTTCGTGATGTTCGTTGGTTTATATAAAACGCTTAAGCTTCAATGGACAACGGAAGAAGTGGATTTACCCGTCCGTCTTCAGGATCGGGCGCCACGTATGGGAGAGATTTTAGATGCTAATTTAAATCCACTGCTAACTTCTGTTTCATATTATGATATTCACATGGATCCTACAGTGGTTGATCAAAAAACCTTTGACGAGGAAGTGTCCAATTTAGCAGATGGATTGGCTCGAATGTACAAGGATAAATCATCAAGGTCCTATGAAAACGAAATACGAACGGCGCGAGCTAATGGTTCCCGGTATGTATTGATTCGAAAAAAGGTGACTAATGAGGAGCGGAAACGGATAGCTAAATTGCCAATCTTCAATCTGGGCCGGATGAAAGGTGGAATCATTGATAATCAAGAAACGATTATTCGGAAAGCACCAAATGGGATTTTGCTTCGAAGAACACTTGGGTATTACAAAAAGGAACACAATCTTGAAGTAGGGTTGGAGGGAGCTTATCATAGCTACCTAGAAGGAGAGCCCGGTAAAGAAATCGAACATCGCATTACTACGGGTTGGAAAAAAACAGGAAGATTTACAAAAGATCCAATCGAAGGTGCTGATATCGTTACTACGTTCGATAAGGATATACAGGAGGTAGCGCACTCGGAATTAGAGCACCAATTAAAAGAAATGGATGCTCAAAGTGGTACTGTAATTTTAATGGAAGTAGCAACGGGCCATGTTAAGGCAATTGTGAATTTAGATAGAGAAAAAGATGGTAGTTTCTCTGAAAGATTCAATCATGCAGTGGGTTTAAGGGAGGTTCCAGGGTCTACCATGAAGTTAGCGTCCATCATGGCGGGACTCGAAGATAACAAGTTTAAAATCACCGATAAAGTGAATGCGGTTGGCTCATACCAAGTCTATCGTAAAACGTTTACCGATGCGAATGACGGTAGAGGCTATGGTACGATTACGATTCAACAAGCCTTTGAGAAATCCTCGAATGTAATCGCTCTAATTTTATATAAGGCATACCGAAATGATCCTGACCTGTTCCTTCAGCGCTTGGGCGAATTCGGACTTACCGAGCCCTTAGGGACTGAAATTCCAGGCGAACTCGGCCCCAAGTTCTTCACCCCTGGGAGTTCCGGATGGTCGCCCTATTCCATACCGTCCATGGCGATTGGGTATGAATACCAACAATCTCCGCTACATACTTGCGCTTTTTACAATGCGGTAGCAAACAACGGGAAGTTTTTACGTCCCTTGTTTGTTAAGGAAATCCGTCGCGCTGGTAAGACCATAAAACGAATGAAACCCGTTGTGATACGTGAAAAAATTTGCTCAGACGCGACCCTAAAAATTATGCAAAACTGCCTCAAGGGAGTGATGTCCCGAGGAACAGGAAAGAAATTAACTTCTAGTCAATTTTCAATTGCTGGAAAAACAGGAACAGCGCGATTACTCAATGATAAAAGTCAATATGTAGAGGAAAATCAAAGCGATTTTCAAGCCTCTTTTGCAGGGTATTTTCCGGCGAATAACCCTAAATATACCTGTGTTGTTGTCGTTACGCGTCCTAAAAAACAAAAATATGCCGCACTGGTAGCGGGTCCAGTATTTGCAGCAATTGCGAATAAAATTTATGCATCCAATCTTACTTATCATCCCGCCATTAATGAACGTAAACCCTTCGCGCTTGGACTTCCAGCAGTTAAGGGTGGATACTACCGGGATGTGACTCAGGTGCTAAAACATCTTGGCGTACGCTTTCAATTAAATACAAGCGCCAAATGGGTTGAGGCGGATTCTTTGAACAATAGCATTCACCTTAACGCTGTACAAATTCGTAAATCTGGTGTACCAAATGTGAAGGGCATGACGGCTAAAGATGCTGTTTACCTTTTAGAGTTAAAAGGACTAAGCGTTTCGCTTAAAGGATATGGACGCGTTGTGTCCCAAAGTTTGAATCCTGGGACAGAAATTCATAAAGGACAATTGGTAAAACTTGAATTGAAATGAAGGCATTAACTGACTTACTTCAAGCTATAGGTGTTCAATTCACGGATCATACGTTCCAAATTGAAGAAATCGTTTTTGATTCACGTACAGCGAAAGAAAACTGCCTTTTTATTGCCTTGGAAGGAGTAGCAACCGATGGTCATGCGTACTTGAATCAAGTGTATGATCAGGGGTGTCGCATCGCCATTGTTCAACGCAAAACAAGTTTACCATCCGATTTTATTCAGATTGAAGTTGCGGATACTAGAAAGGCACTTTCCCTCTTAGCGTGTGAATGGTACGGCAATCCATCGCGAGAATTAACACTAGTAGGAATTACAGGAACAAACGGTAAAACGACTTGCGCTACTCTCTTGTATCATTTATTTATGCGCTTGGGCTATAACGTGGGCTTGCTGTCAACCGTGGTTAATAAAATTGGAACGGATACTATTCCTGCTACCCATACAACGCCAAATCCATTGGCCTTAAATGCCTTGCTAAGAGCCATGGTAGATCAAGGATGTAGCCATTGCTTTATGGAAGTTAGTTCCCATGCCGTTCATCAGCATCGAATTTTTGGATTACAATTTCGCGGGGCAGTATTTACCAACATTACCCACGATCATTTGGATTATCATCAAACATTTGCCGCGTATATTCAAGCGAAAAAAGCATTCTTTGATGAATTACCAGCTGATGCCTTTGCATTAACTAACCGGGATGATAGAAACGGTGAAGTGATGCTTCAAAATACCCGTGCATCAAAAAGTACCTATGCCCTTTCCAGTATGGCAGATTTTAAAGGGCTTATCTTGGAAAACGAGCTAGGCGGGCTCATTATGAAGCTAAATGATGTAGAAGTTCATACGCAGCTAATTGGCGCATTCAATGCCTATAATTTACTTGCCGTTTATGGGGTTGGACGCCTTCTTGAAATTCCTGCCTTGGAGTTGATTACAGCAATTTCAACCCTGGAATCTGTTGAGGGTCGCTTTCAATTTTTTAAGAGCACACAAGGTGTGACCGTCGTTGTAGACTATGCCCATACACCGGATGCACTAGAAAATGTACTCAAGACCATTGGGCATTTTAGAAAAGACACGCAAAAAATAATCACTGTTGTTGGATGTGGTGGAGACCGCGATAAAGCAAAAAGACCAACCATGGCCGCGATTGCTCAAAAATTGAGCACCCAAGTTATTTTAACCTCTGACAACCCTCGAACTGAAGATCCAAGCCAGATATTACAAGATATGCAGGCAGGTATTAATAAGACAAGCAATATACCAGTGCTTGCCATAGCGGATCGAACGCAAGCGATACAAACTGCAAGTTTATTGGCACAGACCGGGGATGTTGTGCTAATCGCTGGGAAAGGACATGAAAAATATCAAGAGATAGACGGAGTGAAACATCCATTCGATGACTATCAAATTGCACACTCATTTTTTAATAAAAACAATTAGATATGCTGTACTATTTATTTGAGTTATTAGATCAATTGAATTTTCCAGGAGCAGGATTATTTGATTTTATTTCTTTCAGGGCTTCAATGGCCTTAATTTTTTCCTTGCTGTTTTCCATTGTTATTGGGAAGCGAATGATTAATTCCTTGAGAAAACAACAAATCGGTGAAACCGTAAGGGATTTAGGTTTGGCAGGCCAAATTGAAAAATCAGGTACTCCAACCATGGGAGGCCTAATTATTCTTGGGTCTATTTTAGTACCAACCTTGCTTTTTGCGAAACTTCACAATGTGTATGTGATTACCATGGTCTTGGCGACTATTTGGCTTGGGTTAATTGGATTTCTTGATGATTATATCAAAGTGTTCCGAAAGAATAAAGAAGGCTTAAAGGGTAGGTTTAAAATTATTGGTCAAATCGGAGTTGGAATTTTGGTTGGGTCAATTTTGTATTTCTCTAATGATGTCCGAGTGCATAAGCGTGTACCATTGGACTATGTACTTCAGTCAGACGAGCAATTTGTGACTCATGAACATGTTCAAGAAAAAAATGAGAAATACCGATGGATTGCTACGGATGATATGACAACCACCATTCCTTTTATCAAAGGAAATGAATTTAATTACAATTGGTTAATCGGTGATTCGAATAAGAGCTACGGATGGTTACTCTTTATTCCCATCGTTATTTTTATTGTCATTTCTGTTTCGAACGGAGCCAATATGACGGATGGATTAGACGGTCTTGCAACCGGGACTTCCGCCATTATCGGATTGGCTTTGGCTGTTTTTGCTTATGTGAGTTCAAACGCCCGTTTTGCCGATTATTTGAATGTGATGTATATTCCTCAAGCAGAAGAGCTGGTCGTGTTTATTTCAGCTTTTGTTGGAGCATGCATCGGGTTTCTTTGGTATAATTCTTACCCTGCTCAAGTTTTCATGGGGGATACGGGGAGTTTAGCATTGGGTGGTATTATAGCAGTTTTTGCCATTTCAGTGCGAAAAGAATTGCTTATTCCCGTGTTGTGCGGGGTCTTTCTCATAGAGAACTTATCGGTTATGCTTCAGGTGGGTTACTTTAAAATCACCAAACGAAGGTTCGGCGAAGGACGGCGTATTTTCCTGATGGCTCCGTTGCACCATCATTTTCAGAAAAAAGGAATCCATGAAGCAAAAATCGTTTCAAGATTTTGGATCGTTGGAATTCTATTGGCAGTAGTTACGATTATCACGTTAAAGTTGCGTTAATTGAAACTTGACGGGAAACATATCGTTGTTTTGGGTGCCGCGGAAAGTGGCATCGGTGCTGCAGTCTTGGCAAAAGTCAAAGGACTGGAGGTCTTTGTATCGGATGCCGGTGAAATTAAAGCATCTGCAAAAGCCGAATTGATTTCCTATGCCATTGAATTTGAAGAAAATGGACATACAACAGCGCGCGTTTTGAGCGCAGATGTGGTTGTTAAATCTCCCGGAATTCCAGAGTCTGTAAAAATCATACAAGATATTCGAGCACTTGGTATTCCCGTGGTTTCTGAAATTGAATTTGCAAAACCATTCTCCACCGCTAAAACAATTTGCATAACTGGAAGCAATGGTAAAACTACCACTACACTTTGGATTTACCACATCCTTAAAAAAGCGGGTTTTAATGTGGGGCTTGCGGGAAA
>JBEGMB010000238.1:0-10699 GCA_041183245.1 Bacteroidota bacterium | reverse complement strand
GTATCGTTGCACCCGTTTGAACTGCTTGTGATTAATTCCACAAGTTGATTTCCTGGATTATTGAAAAATGTACTCGGAGCATTTCCGGAGGCCGCAACAGGATTTGCATTTCCAAAATTCCATTGATACGATAAGTTCACATTCGGCGTGTTCGTCGTAACGGTTGATGTAGCTTGAAATGTAATGGGTTCATTTTCACAACCTGCAGTATATACGAAGTTAGAATTTACATGAGTAGGACTCGCTTGCACACTCAAATCCACGGCACAAGTTCCTTGATTAGAATAGGTGGTCATGGTACAGGTATAGGTCTGATTCAAGGTTGGATTGTTGATTGTAACTTGTTGTCCCGATAAATTTCCTGGTTGCCAAACATACGATTGAAACCCACTCGGAGCGGTGA
Organism: Bacteroidota bacterium; assembly: GCA_041183245.1. GTDB lineage: Bacteria > Bacteroidota > Bacteroidia > Flavobacteriales_D > Crocinitomicaceae > UBA952. Next base: position 10,296 of record JBEGMB010000238.1, on the reverse strand, counting down.
GGGTCAGCGGCTGATTTCCTCCACAGTAGTTTACATCGATGGATAAGGGTAAGCATTCAGCTGCTAAATAGGCATATCCGAAGTGCGCCCCTTGGGCACAATCCCATGTGGTGAATTCTATTTGGATAGTTTGTCCCATATAGGGCGTTAGATCTAGTCCAACGGTTGTCCAAGGAAGCCAAGTCCTACTGCCACATTGTTGGAAATTTTGCCCAGGTTGCCCCCCATAAACGGTGTAGGTGCCGCAACCTCCTCCAATCGGCAGGCCCAAGGCATTTAGAATTTTTGTTTCAAATTTTGGCTGTTGTGCCGGGATATGCCCGGGGTTTTCAAGGACAACGGCATATTTATAAATAAATAGGCTGCTTTGTGGGGTAACCTGAATGGAATAAACCAATTGCTCTGCTTGGGCTCCGGTTCCCGGATTACCTAGTTTTATTGATTTTGTATGCCCCGAAGGAATTAAAGGAAGCTGATTGCAGGTGTTGGGATCAGTTCCTTGTTGAGTAATAATCGTATGCCGGCCGTTAACTATTCCAAAGTTAGTTCCTGGCGCATAATAGCTGCCAGTATACCCATCCCAGTTTGTGAAGTTTCCTTGAGATAGATCGACATTTGGACAAGAATTCTGTTGAGCGAAAAGTAAAGACATAGTAAAGAATGCCCCAAAGGTGTAGGCGACGCGTTTAAGCATATCGGTAGTAAGTTTTAGGTTGATGGCGCCAAAAACGAACACCACATGTACTTTGATGTATCTTGTTGAAAAAATATGTAATTGTTTACTTTTAGGGCTACAAAACAACGAAATGGCAACCCTTTTGATAAAAAAATCGTTGTGTGAACAAAAATTTATAATTTCGAACAATAATTAAACCCATGAAAAAATTAATCTTACTTTCAGTTTTCTCTTTGATGACTTGGATGAGCCTAGATGCTCAAGTATACGCAGTTGCCGCTTCTAAGGCAGAATATGCAACTCAAAAATCGACTGGAATCATTACCTTTCGTTTTGGTTCTGATGTATTACCAGAAACCATACTAACGAAAAGTGAGGATTTCAAGGAGAATTTCACTACATCTTTTGATGCAGCTACTTACATTGGAACCTTTAGCATGAAAGAGAACAATGAAATGAATCGATTAATGCTTGGTCGTTTATTGATTGGTTGTGGTGTGGAAGTTATTGAATTTGATGGCGTACAGTTACCCGTGTATCAGTTTTCCAACGAACAATTGAAATAATTAAATCTTATCCCGCGAGAGCGGGATTTTTTATGTCGTATACCTTTCCCAAAATAGAACTGCACCTGCATATTGATTGCTCCCTGAGTTTTCAGTTTGTTTCAAAGTATGTTCCAGGTATCAGCCTATCCGAGTATCAAGCGGTTTATAACACGCCTGTGAATTGTTGTTCACTTAACGATTATTTGGCGTGCGCTCAAGCAGCAATTTTATTAATGCAAACGAAAGAACAACTGGTTGATGCAACCCTAGATGTTATTCATCAATTGGAATCTGATCACGTGATTTATGCAGAATTAAGGTATGCTCCCTTACAACATTTAACTAAAGGATTAACACCCGAGGAGGTTGTTGAAGCTACTTTGGAGGCAGTACATTCCTATGCTGGACCGGTTAAAGTCAATCTAATCCTTTGTACTTTAAGACATTTTACAAAAGAACAAAGCGACCGCACGGCAGATTTAGTCATTAAGTATGCTGAAAAAGGTGTAGTTGGATTAGACTTGGCGGCAGATGAGGCGGGATTTGGATTAGAAAACCATCAAGCGGCTTTTGAGAAAGTTAATGCCCACGGCATCTCATGTACAGCCCATGCGGGAGAAGCAAGAGGCGCTGAATCGGTGATTGAAACCTTGTCCTTGTTGCGTGCAAAACGTATAGGACATGGAATACGTAGCGTAGAAGACACCGGGTTACTTGAAAGGCTGAAACAAGATAATATCCACTTAGAAATTTGTCCAACAAGTAACCATATTACACGAGTTTACCCACCAGAATCAACCTACCCAGTAAATAATTTATTGTTGAATCGCTTGTCTTTTGGTATTAACACCGACGGTAGAGCAATTTCTAACGTGACTTTAGCTGATGAATATCGGTGGCTTAAAGAAACTAAAGGTTGGGATATTAATGACATGTTATATGTAAATGAGCAAGCACTTCAAGCGGCATTTATCTCTGATAAGGAAAAAGAAATCCTCCGAATTAAATTACATGAAGGATTTGAGCCTTTTACCGGTTCTTTAAGTTGAAAATTAATGAAGCACTAAGCCTGTAATACGTGTCTTTTTGATTTAAATCTCCCCTGCGACTACCCGGCAAAAACAGTTCAGGTGCAAGGCTCGGATTAGATAGATAAACCGCGGGAGGGTCAGTTAATACGCCATCTTCCGGATAAAAAGTAGAGACATCATCCATGTAGTCCGTAAAGGTTTTAAAACAAGTGGCTTCAAATCCAATGCGAATTTGTTTAGTTAATCCCAAGCGCATACCGAAACCAAGCGGCATAATTACAGTTGCCTTACCGTAGGGAGTGACTTGTCCCTCTGTTTTTAAGGGACGAAGTTCAATTAAGGTGCCATTATAATTCGCCTTGGGGTTGAATGTCGCAAACCCAAGACCGCTAAAGGTGTACAGCTGAAAACTTGAGCCTTTATGTCTTGCTCTCGACGTAAGGTTATAGAATTTACCATTGAATTCCTGTGCTAGAAATATAAACTCAAGGCGTTGACTGAATTCGAAATTATAACTTTCAAAACTTAGATTTCTAGCCCTTCGTTTAGCATTTTCCGAAAACGCATCACTTCCCTTTACTTGAAAATAACTAACCTCTGATTTTGTGGCAAGATATCGATTAAATCGAAACTTAAATGCGACTTGAACACCTTTCCCTAAGGCTTCTTTATCGATATCTTTCATGGAATAGTCAATGCCCTGACCCGAACCTCCACCTAGATCTCCTGTAAATTGTGTGGCACAAAATCCCGCTTGAATTTCTAAGCGATTAGATCGCCAATTGGCCCGATTATTAAAGTTCTCCCATTTAATTCGTTGTGCATGGGAAACCACCGCAAAACAACCAAGTAGAACAAGTATGACCAGTTTCAACATGTAACAAAGGTAAAGAAAGGATGGAGATTCTGAAAGTGTAAACAAAGGCTAGCTCCTTATGTCGCACATCCTTTTTTTTCTCTAACGCTTAAAAGCAAGCTTTCATCGTTGCCGCAAAAAAAAAGTTTGAATTAACAGACTTTTGATGGGTGTTTGTGCTGACCGAGATACGAGCGTCAGTACCCACGACTGGATTATTCCATGAACCAAAAAGGTTTTTTCGCTATACCATCAAAAGTATAGCTCCTTATGTCGCACATCCTTTTTTTTCTCTAACGCTTAAAAGCAAGCTTTCATCGTTGCCGCAAAAAAAAAGTCTGAATTAACAGACTTTTGATGGGTGCCCACGACTGGATTCGAACCAGCACGCCTATTGGCACCACCCCCTCAAGATGGCATGTCTACCAATTTCACCACGTGGGCATTTCGAGCGCAAAGATACAAGAAGCCGCTTAATTTGTCAAATAAACTCTTCGTGGTAATTTAAATCTTTGGAAAAGGTTTCTTTTAAATGATAGATTCCCCAAAAAGCACTGGCTACACTCAATAGCCCTACAAATAATGCGGACATTTCAATGCTTAAAAAGTTGGTGAATACAACAAAGAGTGAAACAATTAAAAACACACTTCCTCGTACGAAATTAGGGACTGTATTAGCAGCCGTAGATCGAATGTTTGTTCCAAACTGTTCGGCCGCTATAGTTACGAAAATTGCCCAATAACCGGTTGAGGCGCCGAGTAAAAAACAATATAAGTAGTACGTTTCTTCACTGATGTTTTTTGAACCGAATAAAAAGCTACTGGTAACCAGTAAGGTCATGAGTAAAAAAATCATCACCACTTTCCTGCGACTTTTTAGCCACTGGCTTAGAAGTCCTGCGACTAAGTCTCCAACGGATAGTCCGATGTATGCGTACATCACTGCCAGTCCGTTATTGATGGTTTTTAAGCCAAGTAAAGGACCGAAATCATCCTTAGAATTCATGATTAGCAACCCAATTACAAACCAAATGGGAATTCCAACCGAAATGCATTGGATATATTTGATAAGATTTTTTCGATTACCGAATATTAATTTCAGATTTCCTCTTGTCACTCCTTCTTCATGCATTTCATGAAACATGGTTGATTCCAAACTTCCCATTCTAATAATGAGTAACAATAAACCCAGCATTCCTCCAACCAAGTAGGCAATTTGCCAATTAAGAAATTTAACACCGGTGAGCATGGTTAACAAGCCGCCAACCGCTTCACCTTTTGCTCCGATTAAGGTGGCAAACACGGCGCCAAGCGCCCCAAAGCAAACAATTATCATTGTCCCATACCCACGTTTTTCTTTCGGCATTAGTTCAGAAACAAGGGTGATTCCTGCACCTAATTCACCGGCAAGCCCAATTCCTGCAATAATTCGGATAATGGAGTAACTCGTAATATCCGTTACAAAGGCATTTGCAATATTTGCGATTGAGTATAGAAGAATCGAACCAAAAAGCACCTTTACTCTTCCTTTTTTGTCTCCGAGTACACCCCATAAAAGACCTCCGATGAACATTCCAATCATCTGATAGTTAAAGAGCATTTTTCCAGTAGCTGCTCGAACTTGATCGCTAGCATTTGGCATAATCCCAAGTAAACTCTCTGCTTTTACAACCCCGAAAAGTACTAAATCGTAGATGTCTACAAAATAACCAAGGGATGCAACAATGATAAGGAGTAAGGATTTCCGATTAAAGGCTTGATTTTCCATGCGCCCAAGGTAATAATATTTTTTTTCTAGCTATTATAAGGTACTCTAATTGCGCCCGCTATTTCAGAAAGATTTGTTTCTTTGTATTAATTCAAGTTAACCCTATGGAAATTAATGAATCGGTAACTGTTGCTGAAAAAAAACCTTGGTATCGCTTGCTGTATGTGCAGGTGATTTTTGCAATCCTCATTGGAATAGTCCTAGGATATTATTGGCCTGATCAGTCAAAGGGGCTAAAAATCCTTGGGGATGGGTTTATTGCGCTGGTAAAAATGATCATTGCGCCTGTAATTTTTGTTACTGTTTCTACGGGGTTGGCTTCAATGAATAACCTGAGTACGGTCGGTAGAGTCACCGGTAAGGCCATGCTTTATTTCTTGACATTTTCTACCTTGGCACTTGTCATCGGAATGGTAATTGCTAATTTGGTCCAACCGGGGCACGGAATGAACATCGATTCAAGTTCTTTGGATCCAAAGTCAATCCAAGATTATGTGGATGCATCAAAGGAACATTCCTTAACCTCATTCATACTCGGAATCATCCCAACTTCCTTGCTCAGTTCACTCACTGGGGACAGCATTCTTCAAGTTTTGTTCGTTTCAATTATGTTCGGCATTGGGCTCTCGATGACACAAGAAAAAAGTAAGCCAGTAATCGATTTTTTACATGGTTTAGCGCACCCAATTTTTAAAATTGTTGAGATTCTTATGAAATTAGCCCCAATTGGTGCTTTTGGTGCGATGGCTTTTACGGTTGGTAAATATGGATTAGCCGTATTATGGAACTTAATCGGTTTAGTAGCTACATTTTATGTTACCGCTTTTCTTTTTGTTGTCGTCATTCTTGGGTTAGTTGCGTGGTATAATAAATTTTCCATTTTTAAATTACTGAGGTACATTAAGGATGAGCTTTTCTTAGTATTGGCAACCAGCTCTTCTGAGTCAGCCTTACCGAATTTGATGCGGAAACTAGAAAGGTTAGGCTGTACAAAACAGGTTGTTGGTTTGGTAGTTCCAACAGGATATTCTTTTAACCTGGATGGCACAAATATTTATATGACCTTGGCAGCACTTTTTATTGCACAAGCTTGTAATTTTCCACTTTCCCTCAACCAACAAATTCTCATTTTACTAATTGCTATGCTCAGCTCCAAAGGTTCGGCCGGTGTTACAGGTGCAGGATTTATTACCTTGGCAGCAACCTTAGCCGTAGTCAAAGGGTTTCCAGTGCAGGGAATTGCTTTAATTTTAGGCGTTGATAAATTTATGTCGGAATGCCGCGCATTGACTAATTTTATTGGGAATGCCGTAGCAACCATTGTCGTTGCACGTTGGGATAAACAGCTGGACGAAGCGACACTAAAAAAAGAACTCGGATAGCAAATTTTAACAGACGTTTGCCTTTTAATTTGATACCTTCGTAAAAATTCAATTATGGTCCATAATTTATCAGAGTCAGATTCTATCATTGGTAATTATTTAGCGGAATTACGCGATGTGCAAATTCAGAAAGACCCGATGCGGTTTAGATCCAATATGGAGCGTATTGCAGAAATTATGGCGTACGAAATTTCAAGGAAGCTAAAGTATAAAGCGGTTGATGTGGAAACACCGTTGGGTGTTGCGCCTAGCAAAGTATTAGAAGAGCAACCCGTTTTAATTACAATACTTCGTGCAGGATTAGCCATGCATAGCGGCTTTCTTCGTTACTTTGATCGTGCAGAAAGTGCCTATGTTTCAGCGTATCGGAAACATACCACGCCTGAGGAGTTTGAAATTTATGTGGAATACCTTGCGGCCCCTGTATTAGATAATCGGATTTGGATTATTTCAGATCCGATGTTGGCTTCCGGTAATTCAATGAATACGGTCTTTGACGCATTAAAAGAACAGGGGATTCCTAAAAAAATATACATTGCGGCGGCCATTGCAACGAAGGAAGCCATAGATCGAGTAACAAAGCATTTTCCAGGAAACACTGAAATATTTGTAGCCGTTATAGATAAAGAATTAACCGCGCAATCATATATTGTTCCTGGACTAGGAGATGCGGGTGACCTCGCATTCGGAGAAAAAGTATAACATGGATTGGCACATCCTCTGGAGCACCTTTGTGCTTGCTACATTCAAGTTTTTATTTTCAGGTATTCCAGGTGCTGAACTCGGAGCCCCAATTTGGGAGGTGACAATTGCCTCCGCCCTTGGAGGTTATTTCAGCGCGATTGTTTTTTATTTTGCTAGCGAAAAAGTGATTGAGTTTCAAAAGAAACGCAAAGCGCAAAAGGTGTTAAAAGGTACGTTCAAATCAAAGAAGAAATTTACCAGGACCAACAAGTGGGTTGTAAAAATCAAACAGACGTTTGGAATCCTTGGGATCACATATTTAGCTCCATTGTTTTTGTCTGTACCTGTTGGCTCTGTGATTTGCGCTAAATTTTATAGTGAAAACAAATACACCTTCCCCTTGATTATATTATGGATTAGCGTTAATTCGGTGCTCTTGAATTTGTTGTGGTATGGCCTATTCGGGTAAACATATTTTTTTTGATTTAGACCGAACGCTATGGGATTTTGATAAAAACTCCGAGCGCGCTTTGCGCATACTTTTTGAAGAATGTGGATTAGGGCAGCATATTACAACCTTTGAAACGTTTCATAAAGTTTATCACAATAAAAATAAAGCGCTTTGGCATGCCTATTCCAATGGAAAAATCTCGAAAGAGTCGTTACGCTATGAACGTTTTCGGGCAACGCTTAAAAAATTTCAATTAACGGACGAGTCGCTCATTAAGCGATTTGGAGATGGTTATGTGGACCTGTCGCCAAAACAAACAGCCTTGGTGCCTTTTGCTGCGGAAGTTATTTCAGACCTAAAAGAAATGGGATTTAGGCTTCATATTATCACAAATGGATTTTTAGAAGTACAACATGTTAAGCTAAAACACGCAGCAATTCATCATCATTTCGATGTAATCTTGTGTAGTGAAGAAGTCGGGGTGAATAAACCGAATCCCCAAATTTTCAAACATGCACTCTATCGAGCAAACACTACGGCTCAAGCCAGTTTGATGATAGGAGATGATTACCGCGCAGATATAGCGGGTGCGTTAAAAGCGGGAATGCAAGCGATTTGGTATCAGGAAAAGAAAAATGAAAAATCGAAGTACGATCATAAAATTAACTGCCTAAGTGAAATTCCGCAACTGGCAGCAAGATTAATGCGCTGATTATCGGTTTTTTTCTTGTCTTGTTTTTTCAAACATCGCGATACCTGCGGCAACCCCAACGTTTAAAGAGCTTGTAGTGCCTTCCATGGGTATTGTTACCCGAAGATCGGCCATATTTAGAATATCTTGTGTAATGCCATCTTCTTCAGAACCCATTACCAAAACAATCGAACCGCGGAGATTTGCTCCATCTATAGCGACTTTTGTTTTTTCAGTTACTGCAGCAACGCGAATACCTAATTGTTGCAGATGGAATAAGGTGTTTTTGAATTGGTCGGTTTTACACACAGCAATACGATTTAAAGCCCCAGAAGATGCCTTAACCGCATCTGCTGTCACCAAAGCTGAACCCTTAGTTGGAATTAAAATGGCATGAATTCCCATACATTCAGCCGTGCGTGCAATGGCGCCGAAATTTCGAACATCCGTGATGCGGTCTAGCGCGAGGATAAAAGGTTTTACCCCAGCCTCTAGCCATTGCTCTGCCAATTCTTCAATCTGCTGATATTCTATGGGTGATACATATGCAACAATGCCTTGGTGATTGCCAGAGGTTAATTGACTCAACTTTTGAATAGGAACGTATTGTACTACGTAATCATTTCCTGTTAAAAAGGTTCTTATCTCTTCAAACCCTTCTTTTGAAATCCCTTTTTGGATTAAAATCTTATTTATTTCACGTTTAGCTTCAACAGCTTCTTTCACACTGTGAATCCCGTAAATAATATCTGATTTTTCTTTCCGAGTATATGCTTGATGTGGTTTTTTAATCATTTGAAGTGGTATTCGATATTTACTTGATCTTTCAGCGTGATAGCTACTGGACAGGCCTTACCGGCAGCAATAATTTTTGTTAATGTTTTTTCATCCCATTCGTTTCCGCGGAAATCTATTGTCAGATGAATTTCTGAGATCCTTCGGGGATTTGACCCCATTATTTTTTCTACCTCAGCTCGGGCAAAAGTGAAGGGGATTTTACGTTCCTCACAATAGATTCCTACAATGGTTAAAAAGCACGATGCAAGCGCTGTAGCCACTAAATCTGTTGGCGAAAAATAGGCACCCATTCCATGATTGTCTATTGGGGCATCGGTAATGATTTGCTCCCCAGCCTTATGTACACATTCAGTTCTTAATGACCCTTGATAGGTTACAATTGATGTCATAGGGCCCAAAGGTACGGATTGTTTTATGGATATAATTAAACCAAAATCCCTTGACCTATGTTTTAAGAATATTTTACCGAAATTTGTACCGAAATGGAGAACAATTCACGCACAAAAAAACCAAACTGGTTGAGAGTTAAATTGCCGACTGGTGAAAATTATAAAAAGGTTCGCGGATTAGTAGACGAACATAAATTGCACACGATATGTGAAAGTGGTAGTTGTCCGAATATGGGAGAATGTTGGGGTGAAGGAACAGCAACCTTTATGATTTTGGGTAATGTATGCACGCGTTCGTGTGGATTTTGTGGCGTTCAAACTGGAAAACCAGCTGAGGTTGATCTCTTTGAGCCCGGAAAGGTTGCGCACAGCGTTAAAACCATGCAAATTAAGCATGCCGTAATTACATCAGTTGATCGCGACGACTTAAAGGATGGAGGTGCTGATGTTTGGGTCCAAACCATTCGTGCCATTCGACATCAATCACCTGGAACCACTATGGAAACCTTAATTCCTGACTTTGCCGGAAATTGGGATAATCTTCAGAAAATTATAGAAGCCGCTCCTGAGGTTGTTTCTCACAATTTAGAAACGGTTCGACGCTTAACAAAACAAGTTCGGATTCAAGCAAAATATGACCGTTCGTTGGAATTGTTATTTCGCCTCAAAAAAGGTGGAATGAAAACAAAATCCGGAATCATGCTTGGGTTGGGTGAATCGAGCGACGAGGTGTTAGAGACCCTAGAGGATTTAAGTCGAGTAAATGTGGATATTGTCACCTTGGGTCAGTATTTGCAACCTTCGCTAAATCACCTTCCAGTAGCTGAATTTATTACACCGGAACAATTTGATTATTACCGTGAAGTAGGCTTGAAAATGGGGTTTAGACACGTTGAAAGTGGTCCCCTTGTTCGGTCTTCGTATCACGCAGAAAAACATATTTTATAAAAAGTTGAACAGAAGATTAAATTTTGTGTTTATTGTAAACTGAATTTTCACTATATTGGCACACTAAATTAGAA
>JBEGMB010000237.1:0-19629 GCA_041183245.1 Bacteroidota bacterium | reverse complement strand
GCGGTACCGATACTGAAACTTATACAGTTACCAAATGTAAAGCCCCAACCATTAGTTTAGTGAGTCCGGCTTCGAACGTTACCAACGTTTCCTTGGCAGCATATGTACTAACATTCAACATCCAAAATGTGAGTAATGCAAATGAAATAAGTTTGACCCAGAATGGCAGTACCTTAGCTGGAATTTCATTAGGGGGAAGCATAGCTACCCTTCCGGTGATGCTTCAAGCGGGTGCGAATAATTTTAATTTATCAGTGAATACCGGTTGTGGTTCAACGCAAACATCATTTACCATTAACTACACGGCCAACGTAGCTCCTCCAACCAATAATCCGAATACGAACGATGGCAATGGCGGTATTGAAAAACCAACAAATAGTCCACAAAACAACCAACCGAAACCCGTAAATACGCCAAATAAAGGCGGCGGCGGATCTGCACCAAACAATACCCCAACGCCTGCGAAAGAAGTAAAACCTGCAGTAACCCCAACGCCTGCCAAAGAGGTAAAGCCTGCGGTAACCCCTACGCCAGCGAAAGACGTAAAACCTGCAGTAACCCCTACGCCAGCGCCAAACAATACCCCAACACCAGCGAAAGACGTAAAACCTGCAGTAACTCCTACCCCAGCGCCTACTAATACCCCCGCAAAAGAGGTGAAGCCGGCAACAAACACCAACCCTACACCTGCAAAGGAGACCAAACCCGTTGAAGGTGGAGGTACTGAAAAATTACCCGTTCAAAACAAACCCGCAAAAGGAGGAGGAAAATAAGCGCTCTTTTTATTAGAAAGGGTTTTTTATAGTGCGCAGTATTTTGTAAATTCGCACCTTAAAATTTATTTAAATGGCTATTATTACAAAGTTAAGAGATAAGTATTCATGGTTATTAATCACCATCGTAGGATTAGCATTGGTAATCTTCATACTTCAATCCTTATTTGATTTCATGAATTCAGGCCGTGGTGCTGAAGGCGATTATGGAATCGGATTAGTTGATGGAGAAAAAGTAAACATTGACATTTACAACAAGCTAAGCGAGCGTGTTCAATCACAAGATCGAGCTCAAAAGCAACAAGAACAAAAAGAATTTACCGACGAAGACATGGAGGCCGCAAATGATAAAGCCTTCAATTTCATGGTAGATTCAACCTTAACTAAAGTAGAATACGATGCCTTAGGAATCGATGTTAGTGAGCGTGAATTTAATGCGTACTTAATGGCAACCGATGGGTTTGGGGTACTTCAAGACTTGAACCAATTCTTCGTTGATAAAGCTACGGGAGCAATTTCAGAGCAATCCATGAAAACAGGTCGCGTTGAATTACAAAAAACCTTGACCAAATTAAAAACAGCTAAAAAACCAGAAGAAAAGGCGCAGTGGGAAGGAACTAAAAAATACTTCATGGATCGTAGAAAAAACGAAAAGTATTTTTCACTGATTAGTCAAGGAATATATGTTACCAAGGTAGAGGCGCGTGAAGAATATTTAGCTAAAAAAGAAACCAAATCGATTTCATTTGTTGCACGTCGCTATTCAGAAATAAATGACGCGGAAATCAAAATAAGTGACTCCGAACTAGAGGCTTACTATGAGGAACACAAAAGCGAGAAAAAATATTGGAATCGCTCAAACAATAGAGAAGTTCGTGTTTTTGATGTATCCATCAAACCGTCTAAGGCAGATACGCTTGCATTCAATAAAACCATTGCTAAACTTCGTATGGATTTCATGACCTCGAAAAATGATTCGGTGTTGGTTATGAATGAAAGTGAAATGCGCGCTTATCTTCCAGGCGCAAGAGGAATTGCTGTTCCAGAAGGGCATCCAAAAGCAAATCAATACATGACCTACCCAATGGATTATGATACGATCATTAAACTTACACCTATTGGTCAATTGGTTGGTCCATACCGAGTTGGTGAGAACTTCCATTTGTCAAAATTAATGGGATATTCGCCAGCGAAAATTAAGGCACGTCACCTTCTTATTTCTACTAATGGGTCGAAAGATGCTAAAGTAATTGCAAAGAAGAAACAAACAGCTGATAGTATTCTTAAGGTAATCAATAAATTGAACTTTGCTGAATTGGTACAAAAGCATAGTGAAGATCCAGGGTCAAAAGAAAAAGGTGGAGAGTACGCAGACTTCTTAGAAGGCGATATGGTTAAAGAATTTGGATCTTATTGTGCCAATGCCCCAATTGGTAAAATAGGGATAGTAAAAACTGATTTCGGATTCCATATCATTGAAGTATTGGAACGAGACACTAAAAAATTCCCAATTTTAACAACGGTCGTTAAATCGTTTAAAGCGTCTGAACTTACCATAGGCAATATGGAAGCTGAAGCCAACCGTTTGTTGTATAAATTAGATCAGAAGCTAGCAAAAATTGATGATTTATCTAAGAAAATCGCTGTGTTTGACACCCTTGCTTCGCAAAATAAATATTTCGTTCGTCCAATCGCATTGGAAGATAACAATCCACGGGTATATGGATTGGTTACAACGAATGCCATGGATCGAATCTTAGAATTAGCATACAATGCGGATGCTGCACCTGGTGATTTATTAGCTGCACCAATTCGCGATAAAGACAAGTACATCATTGCCATGTTGGGAAGTATTCGTGAAAAAGGTGAACCTACCTTTGCTGATGCAAGAGATCGAATGAAGAAAGATTTAATTGAGGAAAAAAAGGCAAAACGCTTAATGAATCAAATGGCTAAAACGAAAAACCTTAAAACGCTTGCGAAAAAAGGAAATACTGTAGTGGAGGAAGCCATAATTACGTTTAGCACTCCTTCCCTAGGAAATACAGGTTATGAACCAGAAATCGTTGGTGCATTGTTCTCTGGATATGTTAAAAACGGTCAAACCACCATACCACTAAAAGGTAAGGCGGGAGTTTATGTAATCAAAGTTAACAGTACTAAGAAAGCGCCTGCAAACGCTACGTACAAGGAAGAAAAAGACCAGTTAACTTCTATGTTGAAAGGAAACATTCAAGGAATGCTTATGGGTGCTTTACGCAAATCTGCCGATGTAGTAGATAACCGTAAATTGTTTCCTAGAATAAGATCTTAGTTTCCTAGAAACCCTATAAACGGAATTACAAAAGGCCCTATATTAGGGTCTTTTTTGTAATAGTCTGTTGAAAGAATTTGCGCGCCAATTTCTAGCGATTTTTTTAAGCGTGAATAATCATTCGCTCTCGCTTCAATAGTCCCTGCATCCGTTCGCGTCCTGATCATATGAGTCGTTCGCATTTGCTTGGTAAGTTCTTCATATTGGAACGGGTCATCGTATAAAAGGAATATACAATCGGGATTTTCCGGATTCCCATATACAAAGGCACCCGCATTGGAAGGATAATGCTGTGCACCACTGCCCTGAATTATCACAAAAATTCTACCTCTGACAGCACCTATAGTTGGCCATCCCTGGTTTTTGATACGAGATTGAAGCGTTTTTTCATTCGCTTTAAACTCGGTTGTGGTGTACAAGGTGCTTAACTTTTCCATCAATAAACTATCCATCTGCATAAGCGATATTCGATCAAATGGAATGGCCTTTTTATATCCAAAAAGCCTTAATATCCCCGCTTCATCGCCTAAGGCACTTCCTTTCAATTCAATATTTACAAAAATCGGTGCGTGCGTAGGATTTGACAAACTCCATGCATTTAATTCTTCTAAGGCGTCAGCTAAGGTTAGATAATTTGTTTGGTAATCAATGTCTGGTATATGGATTATTTTAAACCCAGGTTCTTTAAGTTTCGTGTACTTTTCTTCCCTAATGCGTTGTTTTGGGATGAATAAATTTAGTCGGTGTTTAAAATATCTTCCTCCTTTTGGGTCATTGTATACATCAAGCTCAAGGCCCCGAATGTGATAGGTAGAAAGCTGATCCGAAATTGGTACATGGGAATAGGACAATTGAAAAGGTTGGTTCTCTTCTCCAAGAAAAGATTTGAAACGATTGATAAACTTCATCGTCCGAGCGGTAGGCTCAACCTTATAACTGTTGTGCGAGGCCAGTACCCGAATTTCATTCATCGGTATCGAATCCGGGAACTCTTGTGCAATTCCCGCAGAAAAGACAAAGAAACTAAATATCGTAAGGGACTTAAAAAAACAAGCGGCCATTGATCCATTCCCCATCGAGTAGGGCTTTGTTTTTTTCATAAAATGCGATTGCCGGAGTATTCCATTCCAATACTTGCCAATCCATCCGTCGAACCCCTTCACGTTTCGCAATGTCAACAACGGTATTAAATAAGGCCTGACCAATACCGTGATTTCGATGGGATTCCTTCACGTAGATATCCTCAAGATATAAAGTTCGACCTTTCCACGTGGAATAACCAAAGAAATACAGGGCAAACCCTACTACTTCACCGTCTAATTCTGAAACCTGAGCAAAACATCGCTTATGTACAAATAAATCCGCCTCTAACGAACCAATGGTATTGATTACCGCATCCGGTTCGCGTTCATACACCGCTAATTCAACAATTAAACCGTGAATGGCAGGGACATCAGATAAAACAGCCGGACGGATTTTCATTATTGAACACCTGCAAGGTTAAACCTTAGCTTGATACCTGTACTCATATTACCGGTAGGATAGCTTGTAGCTACTTTTGGCGTATTTAAATTTTGATCATAATAATAGGAAACCGTTAGGTTCTGAGATAAATTATAATCGATATTCAATTTTAAGGAAATTACTCGTTGTCCGGCCGTTGCTTGGTTGGTATTTTCAACGACTTTCCGAATTAAAGTGGAGTTATCACGGTATGAGAAATTGATACCCGCATTTAAATCATTGGCAGGAATACGATCCATCAATTTAACTTTGGCAATTTTCGTTTGCATACCTACCACAATCTCATCTGATTTCACCTCAGTTACTTGGTTATTATTAAGAGATAAGGTCGCTAAGCGGTCTTTCTTGTATTCAAATTTCGTGGTTAAGGATTGTCCGAAAATCGTCCAAGTGGCATCAAGACCAATTAACGGGGAGAACTGCTCACTTACGGTAATGTTCTGCACCTGCAAGCTTGAAATGAAGTTATTATTTAAATCTAAAGCGGTTGGGTTGCCATTGGCATCGGTGGTGGCACCCATATTGGATTGCATACCGTTCACTGAAACGGTGGAGTTGTATGCGTGACGAATCACAAATGATTTCACATACTTCTTCATAAATTCAAACTTGGACAAGCCATTGTATGTTAAACTCCAATTCGGAAGTGGCATATTGCGCACCGGGTTAATGTTCTTATCGTTTACCTCTTTATTGCTGTAGGCCGTTAGGAACGCACCAATTACCACCTCTTGTTGGTTCCCCGAGTATCCGTCAAAATATCCTGAAGGTAATAATGAAGAATTCGGATTATCCGCGCCGATTAATTGAGAAACCGCTTGACGATTCGCTAATAACTGATTAAATACTTCGGATGAACGGTCCTTGTTGTCTCGAACGAATGCTGTTCCCCATGTGATGGTTGAATAAGTCAAGGTAGCTGATTGGAACCTACTTTGTCCTTCGAATTGCTGATTGGTTTCATTCCACCTAAAGAATTCACCACTGTTCAATCCATAGTTTCGATTTAATTTCATTTCAATGCTTAGGTCTTTTATAGGCTCAAGCGTTGCCCGCAAATTCAATTTAGTAGAATGCGTTGTTGCAAATTGTTTGTTTAAGTTTTCATTTTGTACCAACCAGCCATTATTCGCAGACAATTCGGCAATATTATATCCATTTTCACGGCCCCAAATGTCATAACTTTGTTTTCCGAAGGCAAAGGAGCTCATTCCGAGGTTATTGCTATTCATTCCAAGTATTCTTGATTCTTGATTTGACCCAGGTAACATGGTTCCATCATCGATGGTATAGGTACCAGAAACGTTGCGAACCGTCATTAACAAGCGTGCCGCAAAACCTACTGCAGGATTAACCTTCTTCTTAGCATTCGCTTCTTTCTTTTTCTTACGCTCATATTTTCTGAGCACCTTATCCCATTTTCTTCGTTCCTTCTTGGTCATTTCCTCCACCGGTTTTGGCGGTTTAGGAGCTTGTTCTTCAACCTTCTTGTTTCCTTGATTATTGTTTTGTCCTTGGTTGTTCTTAGCATTTAATGCCCCTCGGTTATTTCTTCCATCAGAAAGTACGCGTTTAAACAGTGGGATTTTATTGTAAAGCGTTACAAAGTTCGCTTGCGACGTTAAATTAACACTGCGATTGTTTTGTATGATGTTACCAAAATTAGTTTGAGCAAGGGGTGCACGTTGCCAATTATAACTGCCATTATATTTTGCATTTAAGGTCAACCAATCGGTTAAAGGGAACTTATCTAAGGGGAAAGTATAACTCAAATTATAGTTGTGACCGTATTCCATTGTTTGACCAAAGGTGGACAATTGTGAACGGATTGAATCCTTGAATTCTTGATAAGCCAATGGGTCATTTTTACGATCCACACGACTGTTCCCCTCTGCAAACATGGCTTTATTAGTTGCTGTAAAAGAGGCCTTGAGATTCTTGGTTAGGTCATACCCAATGTTGTAATTTCTATTCCAATCAAATTTCTTTAAAAAGACAGGATTAAATTGATAATTTGGAACCAAGTTGTTTCGAACCTGTCGTTCATTATACATCCGTAGGAGATCATTTGTAAAGGTGATGTTCTTAGGCATGAGGTAGAAATTCATGTCTTTAACCAACGCAAGCCACTTAGATTTCTGAACGGGTTTCCATTTTTTAAAGGGCTCAATCGCTTTACCCGCAAAGGTGTAATTATAATTTAATGCTCCTGTATAATTTTTAGTCCGGTCATAGTTCGTATTGAAATCACGTTTCAAATTCTCTGCATAGGCGTAACTAGCCGACCAATTAGAAATACGCCAAAATGCCGGTTTAGCTCCTGCTTTCGCTTCTTTACGAACGTTTGTAAAGTTGAATGATTTACGTTCATTGAAGTCCTGACCTAATTTTGCCCGCTCCTTTCGCGTTGCTAAATCATAATCCGCTAATTTAATGTCTGGATTGAACGGATCGTATTCTGGATTAATCACATTTAATGAGTATCCATAGAAGAACGGTAAGGAAACTTTTGCTTGTTTACCAAAGAATTGTCCAAGTTGAACGGTAGAGTTCATATCAACTCCAACTTTCTGGTTCCGTTGACGATCTTGCACACGACTTTCAACAGACCCCCAGTTTATTCCGGAATAATTACCAGAAGCAGAAATCGTTGCGAAGTCGGCTAATTGCAGCTGGGCTTGACCTACCGCTGCGCCACCGCCTTCACTCACGAAGTCAGTTAAACGCAATTCATTTACCCAGACATTGACACATTCAGCTTGTCCGTCATCAGGCCAATTATTGCTTGGATCAGATTGAAGGGGGTTTCTTACTCCAATCATGATCGTTTTAATTGCTTGTAAATTTGGTGAGCCTTTCACTTTGATTTTGCGATCGGCATTGGCCGGATCATCTTTCGCATACTCGAACATGGTCGATACCCCAGTTACGCCGTCATCTACTTTTTGATTTCGTTCTTTCTTTAAGTTGAGTAAATCATCAAAAACGATTTCAATGTTGTTTTCATCCGGCCAAATGTCTTCTGGCGTTGTTGCGCCCCACTGTGTTTTATATAGCGGAAGTTCATATTCGTAATAATTATCTACGAAATCAGTTCCTAAGCGAACGAACAAGGTAACTTCTTTATCGTTAAATGGAATTAATGGATTAACCTCTTCTGCATGAGCAAACAACTTTAATTTTTTATAGGTACGTACATCGAAAACCACATTTTTATACGCTGCTCTTGCATCTCCATCTTGTAAATTACACATATCAAGCACCAAGGATTGCTCATTCATCTGACGTTGATATGTTTGTGAAGGGTCTATTTCTCGAACGATACCCGGCGGAACCTCATATTTGATTGGGGTTCGCTGGTCGTTTTCTTCAACATTAAGAGCCGAAATATTAAATGTGGTGAGGTTGGGATCCGGTTGAACACTAATGCCAGGCTGAGTTAAATCGAGTAAATAAGGACGCCATTCACCGCGCATGAACTCCATTTTCGCGAAACGAATCTGTGTTTGCTCGTCGAAGTTTTTCATGAACAAGCGCATAAAGCGAATGGATCTAAAATCTTGGATACCATTCACCTTTTTCTCATAGGAAACCAATGGAATTCTTACTTGGTACCACTTTTCAGTCTTATTCCCATTTTGATACAACTGAACATTGGTAATAAAGTTTTTTCCAACAACCATATCATTTGGTCTCAAACTCATTTTGTATTGGAAATATGCTTCGGATTCCGAAAGGTTGTTGTCTTGGTTGATGTCCTCCAAATCCGGCATGTTGGTGGCTTGGGTAGGATACCCCGCAGCATTGGCTGTATCTGACATATTGGTTGTAGGTGCATTCCCCTCCATGCCATTATATCTCTTGTATCGCTCGAGAATATTTAATTGTGCGTTGTCAAAGTTGTCATCTAGGTAATAATTATAATCATCATTCGATGGATCTTGAATCATTTTTGCTTTAGCGGCAGGAGATATTGTCGTGTTGTTTTGAACCCAATTGACATAATTAGCATAGGCCG
The DNA here is from genome assembly GCA_041183245.1 of Bacteroidota bacterium. Taxonomy (GTDB): domain Bacteria; phylum Bacteroidota; class Bacteroidia; order Flavobacteriales_D; family Crocinitomicaceae; genus UBA952. Next base: position 11,000 of record JBEGMB010000237.1, on the reverse strand, counting down.
ATTGTTCTGAGCTACTATTCCAACCATCTAACCCAATGTCTTGATTTAATCGAGCCGCTGGATCTGTATCGAAGGCATTTACAATAACCTGTTCATTAGATACCCGAGCCCACAAGGTGGTATCCACATTATCCGTAATGCTCGGACCAAACGGTGGAATTCCATTTTCATATTCCTTACGTGAATCCGGCAATACATCTTCAGAAATGTTACCCAAATTAAAATACAAATCTCCACCATTCATGGAAGAAGTTGGGTCTTGATTTTCCGCATCGTCATTAAATGGATCTAACATCCAAAATTGAATGAATTGCACATTCGCTACCTCAAAATCATTCGTTGAAAGGGCTCTCATAATACCACCCCAACGATTTTCTGGATTCGTGAAATGACCAACACTATCTACGGTAGCTGTGGTATCATAATTATACATTCCCCGTTCCTTTGGGTAATAGCATACATCAAATACGGTAATATTCGGAATCGATCCATATTGAAGCTGTTGGTTCGGGAAAATGTCTGTAAAATTTACCAGGCGCATGCGGCTATCTGCCAACATGGTAGCATCTTGTTTAATGTGATTTGGAGTGAGGTTATTGCTTTGATAAAAGAGTGGATCAATGGTATACCAAGACATCTTTGCCCGTTTAAACCCTGCAGATAGATTCTGAGAAGTAGCTTCAGGAAATAAATCCGGTTGACCTTGAGGAACGGATGCTAAGCGCCATGCAGAAGCTGATTTTAAATCAATCGTACTTTGGCTCGCTTCGAAATCATCTACATAGGAAGTTCCCGCCTTATTGATCACCTTAGGTTGGCCTGGAATCAAATACGCCGCTTCACCATTGATTGAGAACGTTGACATTTGATTCGTTGAAATCACTGGAAGTAAGTCTACCAATCGCGTAAGGAAAGGAACATCTGTTCGAATGCTGAAATCAATTCCAAGGACATTATTTTTGAAAGGTTCACTTCCGAAGTCTACTTTTTGTGTAACAGGTCGTTCTGTCATTCGAACCCAAGTGGCACCGAACTTCATTTTATCACTCAGGCGGTATTGATAATGCCCACCCATTAGAGAACGTGCTTGGAATCCAAATACTGAATTACTTTCAATGGAAATTTTAATTGGTGTATTTGACTCAAGAATTCCAGTATTCAAGATTTTAACTCTCCCTAAATTATAATCCACGGTATAATCCGTGCCTTCGGTAAGTTTTATGCCACCGGCTGTCACAGTAACTGCTCCTTGCGGCACATTGAGCGCATTCAATGGAATATCTGAACTTACAGAGGATTGGTATTCTCCCTTGAAAAGGAACCTATTTTTACTCGGAATTTGTTGTGCTGCTGTTTTAGTTGAATCGTATAATTCGTAGAATGCAATGTTATTGATCGTAGTTTGAGGAACACCAACGGATTGGAGCTTTTTCGCTAAAGTTTTACCAAAAGGCTCTACCGTTGAGAAAAAGATCCGCCCATTCTTGCGGTTAATCGTTCCCCCATTTTCAATTTTAGGACCCGTTAGTGTAAAAGGTACGTAATCAAACACCCCATCAGAAAACGGCTGATTATTTTGATTCAAGCGGTCCATTTCTAACAAGGTTACTAATTGCTTATCGTCTAACCCGGCCATAGGGAACACAGGTAGCGGAACACTTGTAGATGGATTATTATAATAGACATCCACCTTAAACCCTTGTTGATCTACTTGATAAGCACCAATAGAATACACGTTTTTCATCATTAAATCCCAAATCTTATTTTGAGGACTTGTAATGGTTGGCTTTAATAATTTTAGAATGAGGGCTTCTTGTCCGCTGGCACCATCCGTTGATAACTCACCTACCTGATAGGTTTGTCCGCGGTAGGTATACTCATACGCAACAGCAAGTACCTCATCGTTATTGAGCGGGTTATTTAACGAAACGTAACCAAGTAAGGCATTATAACTAAATTCTTGATCGGATAACTTACGTGCGTTCTCTACCTTTTCATAATCTTTTGCTTGTTGGAAAGGACCGGGAGCAGTAACTTGATTGTTTAATGCAGGAACAGCGGTAGAAAAATTTCGAATGAGCGGTTGGTTTGCTGCCCACTGATATAAACTATTCGCGTCATTGGCGGGTTCAACACCAGTCCCGAAGCCCCCTGGATTCCCCTGACAGTTAGTTGATTTTCCTTCACCTAAATCAGAAAATGCAATGATATTTCTAGTGTTTTCGGTAATGTTAGAGCGATTCGTCACCCAAACTTCTATCCGAGTAATGTACCGTGTTGCATTCACATTTGGCAAGGTAGCCATTGCGGAATCATAATCGTCGTGATAAAACAAATTCAAAAAGTAGTGGCGATTTGCTTCGTAATTATCCGCCGTTAACTCAAACTTTTGAACTTGAGATTTTCCGGTAATATTAATTTCTTGACGTTTACCTTTCGATTGAGCAACGATAAGATCAAACGTTGATCGTCCAAATTTAAGTTGCGTTTTTGCACCAAACAGCGTTTGAGATCCTTGAATTAAGGACGTAGGCAAATCTAAATTCACCATACCTAGCGCAACCTTTTGAATGATTTGATCCTCATCGCCGGTATGCTCTAGTTTAGAGATGTTTTCAAAGTCAAATGCCGCTTGGGTATTATATTTTGCACCGATTTTGAGTCTAGTACCAATCTGACCCACAATATCCATGTTAATGTTCTGTTGGAAATCAAAGCGTGTAATTCTTCGTTGACGCATTGGCAGAATTGGATTGTCATATCTCGAATGATTTACACCAAGTTGCACTTCAACATTACCTTGCGGACGAATCACAATTTCACCGGAACCAAAGATGCTTTCAAAAACTTTACTTCCAATTTTAATTGGTAGTTCAAAGGATCTTCCAACAACAGACTCTTCCTCGATTTGCTGCTCCCAATTTTGACCTTCAAATTGTTTATTCTTATAATTCAGATAATCTTCCAAGGACATAGATGTAGGGTTACGGAACAGAAGTCCATCACCTACCGTTTGCTTAAACACGTAATGACCAGTTTCCGGGTCATATTCAATGGTTTGTTGCATGTTGGTGGGATCACCTAAATCAAACGATTGTTGATTGTTGTTATACGTATTAAACGATGGGTTTATTGGAAAAGGAAGTACGGGGCCTTGGGCGTAAGATGCAAATGGAAAAAGGGCTAAAAGTAAGCCCAATACCCAACCGCTAGAAATAATATTTCTCTTACTCCAATTCACTATAATACTTTTAGGGCCTCCTTAATTAGTGATTCTACCGGTTCATTACCATTATCCACGCGTTCTATTGCTTTTTCAGCAGCTTTTTTATCAAAGCCCAAAGAAACCAGGGCCGTTAACGCATCAAATCGATTTGTATTGTTTGCGCTGAAAATATTTTGTGCTTGTTCCGACAATTTAACAACCTTACCTTTTAAATCGATGATTACACGTTGGGCTGTTTTGGCGCCAATTCCTTTAATTTTTTGAATTGTAACAACGTCCTCTGTTTGAATCGCTTTAGCAATATCCTCAGGAACCATCGAGGATAGCATGATCATCGCAGTATTAGGACCAATTCCTGAAACACTAATAAGGTGATTAAACATTTCGCGTTCTTCTTTAGCATGAAAGCCGTAAAGCAAATGAGCATCTTCACGCACGATGAGTTTTGTAAATACCTTAACTTGTTCTGAATCGCCTAACGCAGAAAAACAATTCAAGGAAATTTTGACCTCATACCCAACTCCGGCACAATCAATGATTAATTCTGTAGGGTGTTTTTCAACGAGTCGTCCTTGAAGTTGTGCTATCATCGCTTATTTATTTTGAGCATCAATTACGGCAACTTTTACCATATTTATTATTTCTCTTACTGAGGCACCCAACTGAAGTACATGAATCGATTTTCTCATTCCAATGAGAATTGGTCCAATCGCATCACTGTCCGTCATTTGTTGAAGTAATTTATAGGAGATATTTCCTGCTGACAAATTTGGAAAAATCAAGGTGTTTACTTCCTTATTCGCTAAGGTAGAAAAAGCAAACTTTTCCATAAGCAAGTCTGAATTCAAGGCAAAATTGGCTTGAATTTCTCCATCTACAATCAGGGTTGGATAATCTGCATGTAGCAGACCTACGGCCTCTGCCATTTTCTCTGAATCGGGTCCGGGAGAAGATCCGAAATTCGAATAACTCAGTAAGGCTATTTTTGGTTGTACCTTAAGTTTGCGAATTGTTTTAGCCACATTAATCGTGATTTCAGCAATTTGACTGGCATTCGGATTCAGATTAACGGTGGTATCGGCAAGGAACATTGGTCCACGTTTAGTATTAAGAATGTACATGCCTGCGGCAGTTTTCACATCCTTTTCCAGTCCAATAATTTGAAGTAAAGGTTTTACCGTAGACCGATAGGAGCGGGTTAATCCGGTAATCATCGCATCCGCGAAGCCCATATCCACCATCATCGCACCAAAATGATTTCGTTCACGCATCAACTTTACTGCCTCAAATTCAGTTAATCCTTTTCGTTTTCTGCGTTGAAAGAACTCTTTTCCAAAATTTGTGCGACGCTCCTCTTCGGAATCCGCTTTTGGATCAATAATAGTAACCTCGGGCAGTTCAACGTTATATTCTTCCATTAATGCGAGAATGATATCTCTATCTCCAAGTAGAATTGGAAAAGCTACTCCTTCTTCATAAGACACTTGCGCAGCCTTTAAGATTTTAACATTATCTGCTTCAGCAAAAACAACCTTTTTGGGATTGCTCTGTGCTTTAGCTGTAATATTTCGCATTAATTCGTTATCCAAACCTAGGCGAGCTTTTAATTCCGCCTCGTATTTCTGCCAATCTTTAATCGGATTTTTAGCTACACCGGACTCCATGGCTGCTTTGGCAACAGCAGGAGCAACAGAATATATAAGGCGCGGATCTAAAGGTTTTGGGATAATTTGTTCTCTACCAAAGGAAATGTTCTTCTCTCCGTACGCTTCAATTACTTCTTCCGGGATAGTTTCTTTGGCTAAAGAAGCAATGGCTTTAACCGCGGCCAATTTCATTTCTTCATTAATGGTTGTGGCTCGAACATCGAGTGCACCTCGGAAAATGAAGGGAAAACCTAAGACATTATTTACTTGATTCGGATGGTCTGACCGTCCGGTAGCCATTATAATATCTTTACGAACTGACGTAGCGTCTTTGTACGAAATTTCGGGATCCGGATTCGCCAATGCAAATACAATGGGATCCTTAGCCATTTTCTTAATCATTTCTTTGTTTACAAGGCCCCCACGAGAAAGCCCTAAAAACACGTCTGCCCCTTTAAATGCTTCTTCAAACGAAACTTCCTTTTTGTGACTTGCAAAAAAGGTCTTCATATCATCTAAGTCACTTCTAAATGCACCAATAAGTCCTTTAGAGTCGAACATATAAATATTAGAAACTTTAGCTCCTAATGCTACATATAATTTTGCGCACGAAAGGGCTGATGCACCGGCACCAGAAATCACAATTTTAACACGTTCTATCTTCTTTTTCGCTAATTCTAAGGCGTTAAGTAAGGCTGCAGAAGAGATAATTGCTGTACCGTGTTGATCATCATGCATGATCGGAATGTCTAATTCCTCCTTAAGTCGGCGCTCGATTTCGAATGCTTCGGGTGCCTTGATGTCTTCGAGGTTTATCCCTCCAAAGGTTGGCGCAATAGCCTTTACGGTTTGAATAAATAGTTCAGGATCTTTCGCATCAATCTCAATGTCAAACACGTCTATGTCTGCAAAAATCTTAAAGAGTAAGCCCTTGCCTTCCATTACCGGTTTTGATGCTTCTGGGCCAATATCACCTAGCCCTAATACAGCCGTTCCATTGGAAATCACTGCTACTAGGTTAGATTTACTTGTGTATTTATACACATCATCTTTATTCTCTGCAATTTTTAAGCAGGGTTCTGCAACACCTGGCGAATACGCCAAGGATAAATCACGTTGAGAAGAATAGGGTTTGGTTGGAATTACTTCAATTTTCCCGGGTCTACCCATGGCGTGGTAATCCAACGCATCCTGCTTTCTAATTTTTGCCATAATTTGGTTTGGATTATAATCCTAATAGTATTTCAGCTGGATCTTTCGCCCCGAAAAGCATTTTTTCTGGCTTTTCTAGCATTTCTTTAACTTTAACTAAGAACCCAACAGATTCTTTACCGTCAATAATTCGGTGGTCATAAGACAAGGCCACATACATGATTGGTCGAATTTCCACTTGACCATTCACAGCCACTGGGCGTTCAACAATGTTGTGCATCCCAAGAATCGCAGATTGCGGAGGATTAATAATTGGGGTTGACAACATAGAACCGAAAACACCACCATTTGTGATGGTAAAGGTACCTCCGGCCATGTCTTCGGGAGTAATCTTACCGTCTCTAGCTTTGATTGCCAATCGTTTGATTTCGCGTTCAATATCCGCCAAGGACATTTGCTCTGCATTGCGCACTACGGGTACCATTAACCCTTTCGGTGAAGAAACAGCAATACCCACATCGGCATAATCGTGAAAAATCATTTCATTTCCATCAATTTGACCATTTACTGCAGGATAAAGTTTAAGTGCTTCAGTAACCGCTTTTGTAAAAAAGGACATGAATCCCAAATTGACTTCGTGGTGCTTTGCGAATGCATCTTTATATTTTGCGCGCAGTTCCATAACAGGTTTCATGTCAATCTCATTGAAGGTAGTTAACATGGCTGTTTCATTCTTCACTGCGACCAATCGTTCGGCAATTTTACGACGTAGCATGGACATTTTCTCCCTACGTGTATCTCTGGTGCCCCCCCAACCTGTGGAAGCATTTCCATCAAAACCAGCCGACAAGGCATTCATTACATCATTTTTTGTGATGCGGCCATCCTTACCGGTGGCTTTAATTTGGGTAGATTTAACGTTGTTTTCATTCATTAATTTAGCCGCAGCAGGGGAAGGTGTTCCTGCGGCATACGATGCAACAGGGTTTGGATTTGGTACAACCGCCTCCTCTTTTTTCGGTAAAGGAGCCGCAACGGGTGGGCTTGCCACTTCTTTGGCTGGCGCACTACCGGCTGGTTTGGCCGCACCGGTATCAATTAAGCATACCACTTGACCTACTTTTACCGTATCACCTTCTTGCGCTTTGAGTGTAATCACCCCACTTTGTTCAGCGGGTAATTCTAAGGTCGCTTTATCTGAATCTACCTCAGCAATGGCCTGGTCTTTCTCTACATAATCTCCATCTGCCACTAACCATTGAGCGATTTCTACTTCTGATATTGATTCCCCTGGAGAGGGAACTTTCATTTCAAGTATTGCCATAATTTTATTTTTCAACCGTTAATTTAGCATAAGCAAAAAGCGAATCGTATAAGTTCGCCAATCGTTTTTCATGCAATTTTTTAGAACCTTCCGCAGAAGCAGCGCTTGCTCCTCTGTGAATTCCAATTAAGTTCAATGCCCTTAAATTCATTGCCATGTAGGTCCAAGCCCCCATGTTTGCGGGTTCTTCTTGGGCCCACAAAATATTCGAAGGGTTATATTTCCCTATGATGTCCTTAATTTGATTTTCTGGTAATGGATACAACTGTTCTATCCGAACAAAGGCCATATTTTGAACTCCTAATTCGCGGGCCTTAACCTTCATTTCGTAATAGAATTTTCCAGAACATAAGACCACTGTATCAACTTGTTTTACATCCACACCTGAGTCATCTAATACTTCGCAGAAACTCCCTTTTTCCATTTCTTCTAAGGTGGAGGTAGCATCTGGATAACGCAATAACATTTTCGGAGAGAACACTACCAAGGGTTTTCTAAAATCTCTTTTTAATTGACGTCGGATTACATGAAAATGGTTGGCTGGTGTAGAGGTATTTACAATTTGCATATTCAAATCGGCACATTGTTGTAAAAACCGTTCAAGTCTTGCACTTGAATGTTCGGCGCCTTGTCCTTCATATCCATGAGGAAGCAACATCATTAACCCAGATTGTGTGGCCCACTTATCTTCTCCTGCGGAGATAAATTGGTCGATCATAATTTGAGCACCATTGAAGAAATCTCCAAATTGTGCCTCCCAAATGGTTAAACCCGATGGGTGAGCTAAGGAATAACCGTATTCAAAGCCAAGTACGCCATATTCTGACAATAAGGAATTGTAGGCATAAAATTTAGCTTGATTTTCCGATAATAAATTGAGCGGTTCAATCTCTTCCTCGGTATCTTCGGTTTTAACCACTGCATGCCGATGTGAAAAGGTTCCGCGTTCAACATCTTGTCCGGATAGTCGAACACTGTGGCCTTCATTGAGAAGGGTTGCATAGGCTAACATTTCAGCGGTACCCCAATCAAGCTTATTGTTTTCAATTGCGGCAAGACGATCCTCATAGATCTTTGATATTTTTCTGAAATATTTTTTATCTGTTGGAAGCGTAGCTAACTTTCTCCCTAACTCGAGAAGAATCTTTTTTGCCACTCCGGTTTCAGGCGATTGTTTAAAATCAGCTGCAGTTCCATGGCGATAACCTTCCCAGGTAGCACTTAAGAAATCAAATACTTGAGCTTTATCGTTCTTACGCGCTATTTCAAATTCAGATTCTAAGAATTGAATGTATTGTTCTTCAATTTGTTTAGCCGTTTCTTGCGTTAACACACCCTCCGCTTCTAATTGTCGCTGATAAATTACTTTTGGATTTGGGTGCTTCATAATGATATCATAAAGCGTTGGCTGGGTAAATTTAGGCTCATCCCCTTCGTTGTGTCCGTATTTTCTATAACAAAGTAAGTCGATAAAGATATCGCGCTTAAATTCTTGCCGATACGCAACGGCTATTTCCATGGCCTGAACTACCGCCTCTACATCATCTCCATTCACGTGAAATACCGGAGAAAGCGTTGTTTTTGCGACATCAGTACAATAGGTAGACGATCTACCATCTAAATAATTGGTGGTAAAACCAACTTGATTATTAACAACAATATGTACCGTTCCACCTACTCGATAGCCGTCTAACTGTGCCATTTGGATGGTTTCATAAACAATTCCTTGTCCTGCAATCGCAGCATCCCCGTGAATCAATACGGGACAAATTTTATCCTCGCTGTGTAAAACATGGTCGATTTTTGCACGAGCAATTCCTTCAACCACGGTATTTACCGCTTCTAAATGCGAGGGATTGGGTGATAGTGTAAGTCCAAGCTCCTGTCCATTATCCAAGGTAAGGTGCGAGGTAAATCCTTGGTGATATTTCACATCACCATCAAAATACATATCAAACTCAAATTCTTTTCCTTCGAACTCTGAGAATATGTCGCTGGGCTTTTTATTGAAAACATTCGCCAGGGTATTTAAGCGGCCTCGGTGTGCCATTCCCATCACGAAATAGGATATACCTGCTTCGGATCCTTTATGGATCAATGTATCAAGTGCTGGAATTAAGGCCTCCCCCCCTTCAATTGAGAATCGTTTTTGACCAACGAACTTCTTGCCTAAAAATGCTTCAAATGCTGATGCATGAGCGAGTTTTTCGAAAATCTTTAGTTTACGTGTTGCGTCGAGTTTAGGTCTATTCTTTAATTCAATTCTGTTTTTCAACCAAGCAATTCGCTCTGGGTCACGCATGTAAACGAACTCAATACCAATGGATTGACAATACGTCAACTCAAGGTGGTCTATGATTTCCTTCAAGGTAACAGGTCCGAGTCCAATTTCTTCACCTGCTTGAAAAACCACGGATAAGTCAGCTTCAGCCAATCCGAAATTAGTGATTTCCAGCGTTGGTGAGTACTTTCTACGCTCCCGAACCGGATTAGTTTTGGTAAATAAATGCCCGCGTGTTCGGTAGGCATTAATCAAATTGAGCACGTTAAACTCTTTCTGAAAATTCTCGGGAATACCACCACCGGAGGCGAAATCAGTTTGTGCGAATTCAAAGCCCTCAAAGAACTTTTGCCAACTCAAATCAACATTGGTTGGATTTTGTTTGTATTGGTTATAGAGATGCTCAATTGCATTTACATCAGCGTTCCCTACATATGAAATTTTATCCATCTTTTACTCCGGATTTATATCGTCCGCAAAGTTATCAAATTACGAGGAATTCCCCTACAAATCGGATTTATTTGTGGAATACTTAATTCCAAGCATTACTACGGAAATAATCATTAATAATCCGCCAATTGGGGTTATGGGACCAAGAAAAGCTAACTTGACCTGAGTTATTTCTGCCAAAACGAGTCCATAAATAGACCCTGAAAAGCAGCCTAATCCAATTAAAAACAGGGTAATCCAACGCGTGAATTGCTTCTGATTAAAAGCGGGTTGGAATGAAATGATTAGCAATAATAGTGATCCGTAAAACTGATATTTGATTGCGGTCTCAAATGCCATTTGCCATTTCTTAACAACCAACTCTTTAAGTGCATGTGCGCCAAAGGCACCAAGCGCGATGGAACATGCAAAAAGAAACAATGCAAATAGGGTCAACTTTTTATTCATTATCGTGTTTTCTTCAAAAGTATATATCTTCGTCCACATATATTTCATCTTATGAAGCTGAATTTTTACGCTATTTTATTGTTAGCCATTTTGAATTCCTGTGCAACCGAAGATGATAACCAATCAAATTCCGAAGACTACTACCAGTTCAAAGCCGTAGATTTAAGTGCTTATGATTTGGACGCCACCTTGTACATACCGGATGAAACGGCAGGAATTGGTGCGTCATTTCAAACGACCATAGAACACGAAGAAGACTTCAAATGGAAGGTGATGGCTGGTCCGAATTTCCAACTATTTATTGAGGATTGGGGAGATAATGCAAATAAATTAGCCGAATTTAGAAAAGCCCTTAAGGATGATGATGTGTTTAAGGTGAGTATTATCTCTGACAAGAATAATTGTATTATTTACAAGCGTGAATTAATCAAACACATCAACGTGCCAAAATACAAGCATGTATCTTATCACATT
>JBEGMB010000236.1:0-8784 GCA_041183245.1 Bacteroidota bacterium | reverse complement strand
CCATGGGGTATTGCGCCGGTTTCTCAGCCCAATACAACGCAGACCGATGGATATCAGTAAGAACACAAGTAAACTATGAACGCAAAGGTGGATACCGTGGCGCCTTCCCCATCACCGATGTCAATGGCGTTCAAGTGGGATCTATGAATGTAAGTGTGGCTAATAACTACATCACCGCACCCCTCCAGATTAGGGCTCAATTCGGCAAAAGTGCCAAATTTTTCATTGATGCCGGTGCCTTTGGAGGGCTCTTAACAAGGGCGACGTCTACCGAGCGACAAGCGACCAGTGAAGGCATTACGTTTATGATGGTTGACATCACACAATTTAGGAATCTGTACGATTATGGATTTTGCGGTGGCCTAGGCGTGGAGGCTCCCATCGGAAACAATGCCAATGTATCGCTTGGCTTTCGCTACAACCACGGACAAGGCAACATGCAGGCCGATACCAGATCTATCCCTCTTTACAATCGCTCATTGAATTTCAACATAGGGATTTCTCAAGGATTTTAAGGGCAATTCAATCATCATTTTCGAGGGTGAAAATTTCATTGACGCTCGTTTTGAAAACATCCGAAATCTTTAAGGCAAATCAAAATAACTTGTCATAAAAAGGACAATCAAGTCTATATTTGTCCTCTATAAGACAAGTTAAATGAAAACTGCGCCCGCAATATTGCCTAAAAACCTGAAGATTTTAAAAGATTTAGGGGAGCATTTACAATTGGCTCGCTTGCGTCGAAAATTGAGTGCCGAGCAAATTGCTAAGCGTACTGGTCTTGGCAGAAAAACCATTTACAATATTGAGCAAGGTAGTCCTACTGTTGCCATTGGAAGTTATTTACAAGTACTCTTCGTATTGGGATTAGAGAAAAATCTAACCACGGTTGCAGCATCAGATCCATTGGGTAGAAAATTGCAGGATGCCGGAATCATCACCAATAAACGAGCACCCAAACAAACCAAAAAGTCGTGAAGCAGAATGAGATAAAAATATGGGTTTATGCGGATTGGGATTTCCTGGACTGTAATTAGTCCTTTTTCGAACTGGGTTAGATTCGATTTTTCAATTTTAAAGATCAGTTTTTACGTATTTATTAGGATTTGTTAATAGCGCGGTTTTTTGCGGAATTATAACAGTTTGCATTTGGGGGGCCATGGTTATTTCTCAGTCAACTTGATTTGGTATTCCAAGGAAATCAATACCGGGAACAAGGATAGTTCTTTGAATTGATTGTCTTTGTAGATTTCATTATAGACGTTTCGCCTCATGTATACATTGTAAAAGTGAAAATTCAACTTGTGAGATAACTCCTTGTTTATTTGCTTGTTCAGGATTACTGCGCCGATGTCTAAATGATGAAATGCCCTGGTTCTAAATTCATTTCGATAACTCCAATCAATGATCCCATAACCCAAAAATCCCACAGGCCTGGTGATTGGTCTGCCCGATTGCGCTGTGAATTGCAATGAAATTGGCACTTTGCCGATGTTCGTGTTCAACAAAGTATTAAAAATAATGGGTCTATTGTGATTTGATTGATAAGGCACTCCCCAATTTACACTGTCGAAAAAATTCATGGATCTGGAGTAGGTTAAATTACTGTTGATACTGAACCTGCGTATTTTGTAGGTAACGGCTAACCCGGCACCATAATATCGACTCCTGCCGTAGGTTAAGCTGTTGATGTTGTAAATGTTGGAATACACCGACCGATAATCAACGGCATTTTCTGTGGAACTGTAATTCAGCATAAACTGATAATTCAACTTCTTAGAAACATGCAGATATTTTAGATTGAAATCATAGGTGATGGGTACTCTATTTGTTGTGAGTAGCGGTATTTTCAAGTCCTGATAAATGGGGAATAGGTTGTTCGCCAATCCAATGCGATTTTGAACAAACCGATTTAACGATAGAATTATCTTGGAAGTCTCTGCATTGTATGTTCCTTCTGCCCTGTATATCGGCGTGAACTTATTCGCTCCCCGTACATTCAAATAGTTCAATCGCGCATCCATCTTTATGTTGAATTTACCAAACGTCCAATCATCGTATAAGGCAACTGAGTACAGTGAATTTTTTAAACGATATGTGATTACAGAGTCATCCAGTTGATAATCAACAATTTCTGTCTCTGCTAAGAATTTCGGCATGGCAGGAACTGCTTGATTTTCAAGGCGATATTGTAGCCAAACGCTCTTCTCATTTTGAACAACCGAACTGTACCCTAAATCCAGGTTGATCCTTTCTTGTACACCGATTCCACTGATGTCGTGGCGCCATTGGCTCTGCTTATTACCCAGTTTCATCGTAAAGCCCAAGTCCCTGTTTTCCATCGCCCCTTTCGATGCATTCTGAAACCCAATTGAACTTTTTGCATTCTGTCTTTCTTTGAAATTGTAAAAGTAAAGGCTCAACTCACCATAGTCTTTGGCGAATTTGTGTTGCGATCTCAAAAAAAGATCTTCATACTGGTTGATTAGATCGGAATACTGCTTTTGCATCAATGCGGCCGAATAACTGTTGCAATAGCTAGCCATGAGACCATGGTTTTTGTTGAACTTCAAATTCGAAAACAAAACTGCGTTGTATGGATTGGTTAACAGCGACAGCGTGTTTTTGGTGCTCAAGGGTTTAAGCAGACTAAAACTGGCGATACCACCTCCTGAATTGTAACTGCTCGGCACATACCCGTCATATATGTTTACATTATCGATGGTTTGCGCATTATACCCACTAAAAAATCCATAATTGTGATTAATGGGTCGCAACGGCAATCCGTCTAAATAAAACCTCGAAGTATACAGTCCCGACCCTTTGATGTTGATGCCTGACGACATTTCCTGAGAGCGACTCACGAAAGGCACATAGGCCAACAGGTGGGTGATATTCGTTGACGAGAGCGGCAGAATGGTTTTTTCAATCAAATCCCTTGAAACAAATACAGCACTTTTGGTAAATGACAAAGACCCAGCAGATATACTTACGGTATCAATTGAGGCGGTATCGCTGAGGTCTTGGGCTCGAAGATCACACAAGCCGAGATTCAACAACGCGATGAAGAGGACAGTTTTAATACAGTTGCAAAACATGGACTTTGTCTTTATCCTCAAACATTAGGTTGCGAAAAATATATTGTTTTGTGGTTGAATTGGACTTGTTCTTTATATCCAGAATAATTTCAAAAGTGAAAGATTCTCTTGGGTCGTGTTCACAGTTGAAAATTTGGTATAAATCATCCCTATCGAAATATATGGGCTCACTGTTTCGATTGCGATTCCATTTGTCGGATCCAAAAAAAGAATTGGAACTTCCGTTTGAATGCATTGTAGCCCAGACAATATTGAATTTATTGGTATCGAGGGGTAGTCCATTTACATCAAGTATTTTCAATGACTGTGACGCTTTTTTGGGTATGTAATCATAGAATTTACCCACGTTGTCTGGACTAACAAATGGAATAATTGCCTTGAAATCGCCACTTTCATAATCATACCTAATTTTTTCACCCAAAAGCGATGGCCATTGGTAGTCGATTGATTGTTCCGATATTTTTCGAACGTTCTCTTCGTCTTCCACAGAGACCACACAGAGCGTGACGGATTGATCAAATCGAAAGTTGCCGTCTACATATTTTTCACATTGCCCGTTGAAAGAAACTGACTGAAGGTATTTACATGGCCAAAGCGTCAGGCTGCCAGGATAATTTTGCAATTGAAGAATTGTTTCGGCCCTTGGGGCAAAATAATTTAAATAGTAGTATGTCCCATTGTTCTTTACGCGTTTGGTGAATCGATTAAAAATGGCAATGTTGTATAATTCATCGTCTGCTAGATTTACATCCGTACTCACTTTTACATGTGTTCGATTGATATTCTTAAACATGTTTGGATCGAATGCAGGCGGGGTTCTTTTTGTGAATGAATGAATTTCATTCGACTGAGATTTGTGCCATACGATTTTATACGAGGTATTGGCTTTTATCACCAATCCTTTACCTATGCCGTTCTGAAAATAATATTTTGTATGACTAGAATCCGACAAATCTTCCATGTATAACACAAATTCATTGGGATCAAGCATTTTGCTATCAGTACTCGTGTTTTGCCAAAATTCAAAATATGGGGTATTGCCTGTTGCAACCAGGCCCCAAAGCACTGTTTGGTCTTTTAATGCCGGCTGAGTGGATGTTTCACAGCCTAACATCGAAACCACAGCCAAACAACCAATAAAGGCATGTTTCGCATTGGTCATTAACCTATGAAATAGAACAAATAGTCTTTGCATTATAAACCAAAAATACGGATAATTAATTTATTCAAAAACTTGGCCATTATAACTCATCTGGCATTTTATTCGGAATCACATATATGCCGTTTTGAATGGCAAAAATTACCATGCCAGCCAAATTCTGAGAATTCGTTTTCTCCATCAATTTGCCGCGATATTTATTAATCGTGTTCACAGACATTTTCATCTGTTTGGCAATTTCATTTGCGTTTTTCTGCTGGCAAATCAATTGTAGAATTTCAAAGTCTACAGCATTGAACTGCTCCAAAGAATCTTTTTTCATATTATGACTATTCGATAGCATTTTAAACGCAATTGAATCTTGAAAAAACACGGAACCCTTATAAACAATCTGAATCGCATTGATCAACTCCTCGGTTGAGCTTTTCTTGAAGATAATACCATCAGCCCCCATTCGCATGAGTTTTAGATTGATGTAATTTGATGAATTCGCAGAAAATACCAGCACTTTTATTTGGTTTTTATATTCTTCCCGAATTGCTTTCAACACTTCGAGCCCATCCATTCTAGGCATTTCCAAGTCCAACAAAACAATGTCGGGTCTTTTGAATTTCAGAATTTCTAACAATTCAATTCCATCACAACATTGACCAATGATTTCGATTTCGCTAGACCAATTGGTTAAGTTGCTGCATATGGCCGACCTCATCAATGGATGATCCTCAGCAATGATTATTTCAATCCTCTCCATGTGGCATGATAAATGACATTCTAAATCCTTGATTTTCCTCATTCGAGGCGATGATTTCACCCCTTAATATGTGAAGGCGGGTTTTGATCGTTGTTGCACCCAAGCCATCAATATTCGATTTTTTATTTAACCCTATTCCATTATCCGAATAATTCACACAAATGCCCCGATCCGTTTGATTTATACGTATAACAACCTTGGAGGCTTTTGCATGTTTCAACGTGTTATTCAACAACTCTTGGAATATCCGAAACAAATTGCTGGATCTGTCATCGGATAGATCAAAATTATCGTGTTCAAATACGATATGTATCCCAGTAGCATGTTGAATGTCGGAGATCAATTCATGCAAACCTTCTATAAATCCCAAACGAATGAGTGACGCAGGAAAGAGCATCTTCGAAATAGAGGAACACCTTTCTGATGCTGTGTTGCATAGATCCTCAATCATTTTGAGCGATGAATTATCCCTGTCATTTTTTTTCAATTCAGAAAGTTGCATATGAATTAAGGTCAATAATTGACCAAGGTCATCATGCAAAATACTGCCCAATTTCCTTCTCTCGTCTTCTATGGATTTCAGTTGGACTTTATTGAGGGTTGCTTCAAACTCCAATTCCTTCTTTTGAATATTCAACAATGTTCGTTTTCTGGAATTGAGGGTTGCCAAAATCAGGATGAATGTAATGCCCAATATAAACAAGCACAGAAAATAGAAGGTTAAGGTAAAAGCACTTAGTTTTTCCATAGCAAACCCGTTATGATTAAACCTTTAGAAACAAATAGTCTAATGGGAAAAAACAATTCTAAAAATTTTTCATGGACATATAAGTCAGAAATGAAATGAATCTCAAGTCCTGATTTTATTACGTCACCCACATAATAAGCCATCATTCCAAAAACAATAAATAACAAATTCAACGGAACAAAATCATTTTTTAACATTTTAATCAATACAATTGTACAAATAATCACGCATACCAAACCGGCAAAAACGGAGAATGTTAGGTATTCCAATGTATTTAAATACCCATATTTTGAGTAAAAGTGAATGTCAGATTTGGGCCAATCTATGTTAAAAAAGACAAACGCAATCACAATCAAAGTTGAGAGGGTTGACAGTAGTAGGCTTCCAGAAATTCTCAGAGTTTTTAATGAATAGAAAAACATGAAATAGAATCCAAGCGAAACCAAATCAGCAACAACAAACAGTTCTAAGTTCGATGAAAATACAAAATAATCCAGTATGCCTGTAGCAATACCCAGAGCCCCCAAAAGCATAAAAAATAAGTATTTATTCTCGCCAGAGGACAATGACCTTTTATAGCCTATGACAATATAAGCTACATAAAAAAAGTATTTGAAATTTAATAAATCCAATTAATTATGTATTGGGTTGTGTAACAAATGTCGAAGAAGATGCAATATGCCATTTTGCGAATTTATGCCCTTCGATCAGTTAGTTTTCTTATTATTTTTGGTATTGGTTTCATACCATTTAGTATAACGTGGGGTGGTTTCAAGTTTCTCAATCCTAAAAGCCACTATCAATCGCAAATATTGGCATAGTTTCACCCATAACACCTTTACTTAAGCAACGTCACCGTGCTGCTGTACGTGTATTCTTTTTTCTTACGAGATGCCTTAATCGTGTAAACGTAAACCCCAAGTGGCATGTCCGCAGCGGGTTTCCAAATAGCGGTTGATCCCTCCTGCTCATATATTTTTTGGCCCCATGAATTAAAAATCGTCAAGGTAAAATGATCAAACCCATAATTGAAAATTTCAAATTCATCGTTCAATCCATCGCCATTGGGTGTAAATGCACTGGGCGCAAACAAGGTGGCCTGATATCCCAAACAAAAACTGTTGCTTTGCGATTCGTAGGCGAGGTCGCTGCTTTGGGCTTTTATGATATAGCACTTTTGGAATTTCTTGGGCTGCACAAAATCTTTGTCGCTGAATTGCGTGTCCTTCTGGTTATTCAAAGGCTGCCAATTCGATATTTCAATATCGTAGGTGCCAAATGATTCATGCCTTTTCACACCGCCATTTGTGGTCCAGTCTTCGTAGGGCGACCATGTGAGCAGCGCCGTTGGGAAGTCGGATTTTGACGCGGGCTCAACCTCCGTGACTTTCAAGAAAATCGTTTTTCCGATATTGCTTTTCAAGCCACCCAGGTTGTCGCAACTGTCTTTGGCTTGGATCTCGTATGTGTGTGATTGGTCGATTTCGGCCGACAGGTAATCCTTAAAAAACGTATCGCTCACAACGACATGTAACTGCCCATTGCGATAGACTTGATAGCTTTTGGCATACGGAACAGACTTCCATTCTGTGAGTGTGGTTGCGTGGTTTATGACCGTGCTGCGTTTGAGTTGAGGCTTATATCCGGCAGTAATTCCTGGGGTGATAGCCAACTTTACCGAATCTTGCGTGATACAACCTGAAGGCCCGTAAAGTTTCTGGTAAAGGGTGAAACGACCAGACTGTTGAATAAGGACTTTATTGATTGCCTGATCAAATCGATTGTTCGGCACCAACGATGGTTTGAAATGATAGACTGTAGAATCTGTAGGATCGGTGTACAAGCGTCCAAACTCAACGTTCAACGGTGAACATCCAGTGGTTTTATCGATCGCGATTCCTGGCCTTGGCGCGGGTAGGATTGAGATGTTTTGAATTGCGTTAAAGGTATCAGTGCATCTGTCATCGTTGACTTGCAGTTGTACATTGAATTTGCCAGAGGTGGTATAGGTGTGCTTGATGGATTTGTTTTTGGGCATGATGTTGCTGGGCGAAGTCAAGCTTGTATCGGTTCCATCGCCAAAATCCCATTTCCAAGTATGACTTTTCTTTTGAAGGATGGATGAGTCAGAAAACTCAACGGCAATCCATTGACAGCCAACAGTGTTTTTGGTATGGTACTTTGCGATGGGCTCTGGAAGAATCTCCACAGAATCCGAATACCATACCCAACCACCATCGGAGGTGATAGATTTAAGTAGTACTTTATATTTTCCCGGCTTAGAATATTGATGTCGGACTTTGGTTTGAGATTTTACAGATTTCGTAGAATCACCATCGCCCCAAAACCACTGGAAATGATCAAACCAATTGGTATCTGTTTCATTGGTGAATTCATGGGTTAAATCGTTGCAAAGACTTTTGTAGGTAAAGTTGATGTAATGGTAAGGTATTGGTGTGGCTGGGAAAAAGATTTTGTCAAAAGAAAGTTGAGTATTGAAAGGGTTGTCATACCCAATTGTCACACCCGCCAATACCTTAATAGGATTTTCAACAGTAAAGGCGTTGTTTTTTTTAATCAATTTTCCAATTTCAATTTGTCGGAGTTTTACACTGTCGCCATATGATGATAGCCTTTTTTGGGCTCTATTTAACAAAACATAAATATTGCCATTTGATGATAGTACGTAATCTTTTATCACCTTACCACCTTCTATTTTGCCGAAATAATTTGAATCTAAATCAATATTATAGGACTGGATATTTGCCTTCCTGTTTCGCACATCAACCTCAAGAAGTATTCTTGACTCTTTCTTGAAATTTTTTTTATACTCTATGGCAAATTGAGGCACAAGAAAAGTGGAGTCGTATTTTGTAAAAACACAATTTTTCCAATATTTAAAATTCTCTGTATTGATATTCCCGGAATCACTTAAAATCAATTCAACATCCAAATCATTCTCATTATCTATTAAAATCAATTTCGACATTGAATACTTTACGTGTGTTACAGGGTTATTGCCATTGAT
>JBEGMB010000235.1:0-5652 GCA_041183245.1 Bacteroidota bacterium | reverse complement strand
GTTCACTTTGGATCGTGCGTATCAATGCCGGTGCTCGTCAACACGGAATGAGCTACTCTCACTTTATGGGATTAGTGAATAAAAGTGAAATGACGTTGAACCGCAAAGTACTCGCGGATTTGGCAATGAATCATCCAGCTGCATTTAAAGCAGTGGTTGATGCCGTGAAAAAGTAAATAAATCCTTTTAACTATTAGCAGAAGCCATTAGATTTCTAATGGCTTTTTTATTTTTGTATTATTAAAATGCACATGATACGAATCGGATTATTTGGTATAGGACACCTTGGTAAAATTCACTTGAAAATTTTAAAAGGACTTCCTCAATATTTCCATGTTGTTGGAATCCACGACATCGACCGAAATGCTGGTTTAGCGGTCCAAGAAGAGTTTGATGTTCCCTATTTTGAACATGCCGACGAACTCATTCAACGCGTTGATGCCTTGGATGTAGTAACGCCAACCCCTTTTCATTTTGATTTAGCGCGCAAGGCAATTCAGCAAAATAAGCATGTGTTTATTGAAAAACCAGTCACGCAAACCTTACAAGAAAGTACCATACTCCTTGAACTGTCAACCCAGAGTGATTCTTTAATCCAAGTAGGACATGTGGAGCGTTTTAACCCGGCGTTTATAGCAGCCCAACCTTTGCTACATCAACCAGATTTCATCGAAACACATCGTTTAGCACAATTTAATCCCCGTGGAACAGATGTCCCTGTGGTTTTGGATTTAATGATACATGACTTGGACATTATTTTGCACGTGGTGCAATCTCCAGTTAAACACATCTCGGCTTCTGGTGTTGCCGTTGTGAGCGAAAGCCATGATATAACCAATGCACGAATTGAGTTTGAAAATGGTACAGTAGCAAACCTTACCGCCAGTAGAATTTCACTCAAAAACATGCGTAAGTCCCGATTCTTTCAGCGGGATGCATACGTTGGAATAGATTTCTTAAATAAAAGCATAGAAGTCGTTCGCCTTGAAGGACTTGAAGGACCTGCAGATCCATACGATATGGTATTGGATTTGGGAAATGGAAAAGAACCTAAGAAATTATCTATTGATTCACCAAAGGTTTTTCCAACCAATGCGATAGAGGAAGAATTGAAGGAATTTGCATTGGGAATTAGCAAACAGGCCAAGATTTCCGTGGATTTAAGAGCCGGACATGAGGCCTTAAAAGTAGCCTATCAAATTCTAGATTTAATTCAATAAAATAAAATGGAGGTTCCAACGTTTTTGACACGCATGAATTTCAAAAACTTCGTTTTTGCCGGGTTGGTTCTCTTGCTTCAGGGGTGTGTTAAAAATAACCCAGATCCCTCGTGGTTATACATTGATAAATGGTCCTTGGTGGCGAATCCTGAATTGAGCGGAGCGGAGGGAGAGTTGAGTCAATCCCTTACTGAGGCATGGGTTTACATCAATGATCAATGCGTTGGGGTTTTTGAGCTTCCTGTTAAAATTCCGCTGTTGAAATCCGGAGCGGTAGACGTAAAAGTATACCCGGGTGTTCGAGTAAACGGGATTGCAGCAACAAAGAAAATTTATCCCTTTTGTTCGGTTTATAGCACCAATTTAACCCTAACTCAAAATCAAACCGTTTCCATTGCCCCTGTTACAAAATACGTTTCAAATGCCCAATTCATCATTGAAGACTTTGAAGGCGCTAACGTGATGCTCGAGAACGACCCTAATACCTCCATGGCAAGTTTTATATTAGATAATACAGATCTACAACCATTTAATGGCAATACGTATGCGAAAGTTGACCTGAATTCAACCGATTCAATTTGGGTTGCTTATACTACCTTTGGGTCATATCTTCCAAAGGGTAAAGAAGTTTACCTTGAAATAGATTACTATACCACCAATCGCGTGGTAACCAGCCTTCTTGCGATTTCTCCCAGTGGACTAAAAAAGAATCCCAATATTCAGTTGAATAAATCGACCCCAGAAACAGTGAAATGGAAGAAAATGTATATCGAACTTCGAGAACTTATCGGTGCATCTGAAGCAAGTGCCTATTTTGATCATGGGTTTGAAGCATGGAAAGAATCTTCACTTCCGAATACAGAAATTAGAATTGATAATATTAAGGTTGTATACATGCCATGAAGCGATATTGGGCGTTGAGTTTGTTGGTGTTGGATGTCCTGGCTGCGATGCTCGCATGGTTCATTTTTTACGTTACGAGGGCAACTTGGCTTGAGCACAAAATGTTTATTCCTAATGGTACCTTTTACCTTGGAATAAGTCTTATTCCCCTAGCATACGTCTTGCTTTATTATTTGCAAGGAACCTACCTTAATGTTAGAAGGCTGTACCGATTGAAAATCATCCAATTAACGGCCATTGCGGCTGTGATCGGTTCAATTTTAATCTTTTTCATTTTATTATTGGATGATCATGTAATCAGTTATAGAGATTACTATTTTTCATTTGCTGTTCTTTTTATTAGCCATTTTTTCATTACCCTGATACCACGATTGGCTCTTATATCCGTTATGATTAATCGCCTTAAGCGAACTAATAATGGATTTTCTACGGTAATCATTGGGGGAAGCGAGCGCGCACTTCATATTTTTAATGAAATTAACCACCAATCACGCAGTGTAAATACGTTTATCGGGTATGTTAATGTTAACGGGTCAGATCATGCCTTGTCAAGCGAAATGCCCTATCTAGGTCATGTCAATGCATTAGATGAAATTTTGTCCAATCATCAAATCGATGAAATTATCGTGGCCATTGAAAGTTCCGACCATGACCGCTTGCAAAAGATCCTTGTAAAAATTAACGATCTCCGAATCATCGTGAAAGTCCTTCCAGACATGTATGAGTTGTTAAGTGGATCCTTGAAAATGACCAATATTTATGGGGCACTTTTTGTTGAGCTAAATCGTGACGTTATGCCGCTTTGGCAACAAGCAATTAAACGATTCTTGGATATTTCACTGTCTATTATCGCAGTGCTATTATTGCTTCCGATGTATTTGATTGCTGCGGTCTTAGTTAAGTTCAGTTCTCCTGGACCTATTTTCTTTCTTCAAGAACGCATCGGGCTGAATAACAAACCGTTCCAAATTATAAAATTCCGTACGATGTATGTGAATTCTGAGGCAAATGGGCCGCAATTGTCCTCTTCCAATGATTCCCGAATTACACCCATAGGTCGGTTTATGAGAAAAACAAGGTTGGATGAATTCCCGCAATTTATTAATGTAATTCTTGGACACATGTCTTTGGTGGGCCCACGTCCTGAACGACAATTCTATATTGATCAAATCGTTCAGCATGAGCCGCAGTATGTGCTGTTGAATCGTGTCCGTCCTGGAATTACTTCTTGGGGACAAGTAAAATATGGATACGCAGAGAATGTGGAACAAATGCTTGATCGCATGAAGTATGATTTACTTTACATCAACAACCGAAGCATTGCCCTTGATTTAAAAATTCTGTTCTACACAGTGGCAATTGTAATCAAGGCTAAAGGGAAGTAATTATTCTACGACTACCTTATAGTTCCATATAGTTTTTTCTCCTTCGATGTGCAATAAATACCATCCCGCCGAAAGGGTAGAAGGAAGGTTTCCTTGAAATTCATGTTCAGCCGTGGCTTCCCAAACCCGTTTACCTTTTCCATCAAATAAGCTTAAGCTAGATTTTGGTAAATTCTTGATGTTAATGGTTCCGCCTGCTCGGAGCGGATTGGGGTATACGCTAGGTGCCTGTATGTTTTGAACCTCATTAATCCCAACAGAACTGCCTAAATTAATGTTGTCTAAGTACAAGATATTACCCCAGTCGCCTTTGTTTCTAAACGCAACTTGTACATTGTTTTGTCCTGCCCAAGTAGCTAAATTCACCGTATCCGTTCGCCATTGGGTAGAAGTTGGAACAAATTCAGATTGATTGTCAGGTGCCGTAGCAAGATTTTCTCCTCCGCGATAATACACGTATTGATAGCTTGCCCCACAGTCTGTTGAAACCCCAACATATAAGGAGTCAGAATATCCTGCACCCCAGCGACAATAAGCAACATCAAAGGTTAATAAGGGTTGGTTCACTAATTGAGCCCCATCGATATTGAAGATTAAATCGTCTAAACTCCCTTGAGAATCAATGTTATAATTATCGAATTTCGCGGATTTCGATGAGTTTGAATATCCGCCTATCGTTGAGGAGTTACTCCAGGTTCCTCCGTTATCTTCGTTTTTAATGCTCCATCCATTGGGTAAGAAATTCCCTTCAAATCCTTCCTGAATAATCCCAGGTAAGGTATACTGGGTAACCGTTACTGAAAGCGTATCACTGTCGGTTTGACCGTTTCCATCGGTTATGGTTAGTATGGCTTGATGAGTCCCAACACCAAATAAAACGGCTGGATTTCTCACAGCAGAAGTGCTAGGAGATCCGGTAGGGAAACTCCAATTCCAGGTGGCATTTTGATGGTTTAACACGGAATGATCTTCGAAATAAAACGAATCACTTGCACAAATCACTGTTTGTGAAAGTTTATCGACCATAATTCTACAAATGGGGGCGTTCGGTGCCTCATTCAGGGCGCTTTCCCAGATTCCCTTTCCATATGAAGCCATGCGGATTTTCCCATCTCGATAGAATGGACGTAAAATGTTTCCATTAATTTGTGTAGGAAGGCCTGCGTTATCCAACAACCATGAAGAAGTGGCATTTCTGTAATATACCGCCTTGTTGGTAGCACAATACACGCCACCGTTGGTGCCTCCGATGGTTAGAATACTCTGTACACTTTCGTTGTTAAGTACATTGGTTGTTATGTTTGTGAATGAAATTCCGCCATCTGTACTTTCAAAGGTTTTGTTTCCATTCGACCCACTCGGATAGGCAATGAATAAGTGATTATCATTGGCTGGATCTAAGGTAAGCAACATCCGTCGGCTATTTCCTGCGGGGATTGTTAGTAGATTCCATGTGATTCCGCCATCCGTAGTTTTCCATAACTTACCAAGGTTCCCAGCGGCTGGTTGCTGATTGAGGTAAATGATGTTTGGATTTTCACTACCGATCTCTATATACTTTACTTGATCTCCAGCAGCTGTTCCAAAGGAATACACTAAATTAAATGAAACCCCTCCATCAGTTGTTTTCCAAAGTGAATTATCTTTTCCTAGATACCCGATGCTGTAGCAATTGGGTTGAAATTCAAATTCGCTCGATTCTGCAGCCCAATAGCTTTCATTAGGAGCCATCCCAAACGGAGCCCCTGTGATCGGATTAGCTAAGCTAGTTGGTAATGTTTTTCCACCAATATCTGAATAATAGGTAATTCTGTTTCTTCCAGGATTAACATATCCCGTAGGGGCTTCACCACCTCCTAAATTCAAGAAATTTCCAGCGCCATAGTTTTCATGGTATCCTTGATTTCCATTGTGATACAAGCCACCAACCAATACATCTTCATTCCATCCGGCACCAAATCCCCAAAAGTCTGACGCATGAACTCCCGACATCTTGAAATCGGGTTGGGTCGTTAAAAAATCGGTCGATTTATAGATTCCACCATCGGTTGTAATCCACGTATTTCCATTCACCTGACGAAAATCTTGATTGTCTACATGGAGTGAAAGTGGTCCACCAACGTATCCGGAGACACTTGTGTAAC
>JBEGMB010000234.1:0-3053 GCA_041183245.1 Bacteroidota bacterium | reverse complement strand
GTATAATCTAATGTCATTAAGCCTTTCGCTGTAAACTTAGTCCCTTTCTTAATTAACTCTTCTCTAAAGTTATTGAATACACCTGCAGATTTATTTTCTCCTAAGATGGTCATTAACTTCTCCGTTAATTTTTCTTTCAGGTCATTATACTCTTTTTGGTATTCCATATCCAAGGTTTCCAAAATTGGCTTGTCTTGTGATTTGGACTTACGGTCTTTAACCGCACGAGAGAACAATTTCTTTTGAATAACGGTGCCACGAAGTGACGGACCAGCTTTCAATGATGCATCTTTCACATCTCCAGCTTTGTCACCGAAGATTGCACGTAGCAATTTCTCTTCTGGTGATGGATCTGTTTCTCCTTTTGGCGTGATTTTTCCGATAAGGATATCACCTTCTTTAATTTCAGCACCTATTCGGATTAATCCGTTTTCATCTAGATCTTTAGTTGCTTCTTCACTTACGTTGGGAATATCAGACGTTAATTCTTCCATTCCACGTTTTGTATCGCGAACCTCTAACGAGTATTCGTCAATGTGAATTGACGTAAAGATATCGTCACGAACAATCTTCTCAGAAATCACAATCGCATCCTCGAAGTTATACCCTTTCCATGGCATGAACGCCACCTTTAGGTTCTGTCCAAGTGCCAATTCTCCACTTTCGGTGGCATAACCTTCACACAAAACCTGACCTTTAGAAACGCGGTCTCCTTTCGCTACAATTGGCTTAAGGTTCATACACGTACTTTGGTTAGTTTTAGCGTATTTAGTTAACGAATAACGTTTAACCTCGCTGTCAAAAGAAACCAATTTATCTTCATCGTTCCAATCGTAACGAATAACGATTTCATTTGCATCAACATATTCTACTACCCCATCACCTTCTGCATTAACTAATACACGAGAATCACGAGCTACAAGCTCTTCGATTCCTGTACCAACAATTGGTGAATGTGGTTTTAATAATGGAACTGCTTGACGTTGCATGTTAGATCCCATCAGGGCACGGTTGGCATCATCATGCTCCAAGAATGGAATTGAAGAGGCCGCAATCGAAGCAATTTGATTTGCTCCAACATCCATAAGGTGTAATTCCTTCGGATTAACCACCGGAAAATCACCTTCGTAACGTGCTTTTACTGTATCGGTAAGGAAGTTGCCTTTATTATCTACTTTCGCATTTGCTTGAGCGATAATTTTTCCATCTTCTTCTTCAGCAGCCAAGTAAATAGGTTCTTCTGTGAAAACCATTTTACCATTATCAATTTTACGGTAAGGAGTTTCAATGAAACCAAGCTTATTTACTTTCGCGAAAACACAAAGCGAAGAAATCAAACCAATGTTTGGTCCTTCCGGTGTTTCGATGGTACAAAGTCTTCCGTAGTGCGTGTAGTGAACGTCACGTACCTCAAATCCTGCACGCTCTCTTGATAGACCGCCAGGTCCGAGGGCTGAAAGACGACGCTTGTGCGTTACCTCGGCTAGTGGATTCGTTTGGTCCATAAACTGAGAAAGCTGATTCGTTCCAAAGAATGAATTAATGACAGAACTTAACGTTTTTGCATTAATCAAATCGATTGGAGTAAATACCTCATTATCACGAACATTCATACGCTCTCTGATGGTACGCGCCATACGCGCTAAACCAACACCAAACTGAGAATATAATTGCTCACCAACGGTTCTTACCCGACGGTTAGAAAGGTGATCGATATCATCAACATCTGCTTTCGAGTTAATCAACTCGATCAAATACTTAACGATTTCAATAATGTCTTGCTTCGTTAACACACGAGATGTTTCATCTGCACCGATTTTCAACTTCTTGTTAATTCGGTAACGACCCACTTCTCCTAGATCATAGCGTGTATCAGAGAAGAATAACTTTTCAAAAACACCTTTTGCTGTTTCGAAATCTGGCGCATCAGCATTACGTAACTGACGGTAGATATATTCAATAGCTTCTTTTTCAGAGTTCGTTGGATCTTTCTGAAGTGTATTGTAAATGATGGTATAGTCAATTGCGTTTGCATTCTCCTTGTGAAGGATTAAGGATTTCGCACCTGAATCAAGGATATCATCTAAATGTTCTTCTTTAATTTCCAATTCACGCTCAAGGATTACCTCATTACGCTCGATAGAAACTACTTCACCAGTATCTTCATCAACGAAATCTTCAATCCAAGTTTTTAGAACACGTGCAGCAAGTCTACGACCTACTAATTTTTTCATTCCAGCTTTCGTGATTTTCACTTCATCAGCTAAGCCAAAAATTTCAAGAATATCACGGTCTGTTTCATACCCCATTGCGCGGAACAAGGTAGTTAACGGTAATTTTTTCTTACGGTCAATGTATGCATACATGATGCTATTGATATCTGTAGCGAATTCCATCCAAGAACCTTTGAATGGGATAATTCGAGCAGAATACAATTTAGTTCCATTGGCGTGACGTGATTGTCCGAAGAACACGCCTGGTGAACGGTGCAACTGAGAAACGATTACACGTTCTGCGCCATTCACTACAAAAGAACCTTTTGGGGTCATATACGGAATTGTACCTAAATATACATCCTGCACGATGGTTTCGAAATCCTCATGCTCGGGGTCGGTACAATATAATTTCAATTTAGCTTTGAGTGGAACGCTGTATGTTAATCCACGTTCGATACACTCTTCAATCGAATACCTTGGGGGATCGATGAAATAATCCAAAAACTCGAGTACGAATTGATTTCGTGTGTCGGTGATTGGGAAATTTTCTGCGAAAACTTTGAAAAGGCCTTCGCTTTCTCTGTTTTCAGGTGTTGTTTCAAGCTGAAAGAATTCTTGAAACGATTTCAATTGAACCTCCAAAAAGTCGGGATACTCAAAGGTATTTTTACTGGAGGCAAAATTAATTCGGGTTGAATTATTTTTTGTTGCCAAGGCTATTAATTTATAAAATTTAGAAAATGCACTTTACAAAAACAGGACAAGGCACCCGAAAAATCGGTTGCCTGTCCTGTGAATTCCGTCTGAAATTACTTAATCTCAACTTCGGCACCAGCC
>JBEGMB010000233.1:0-14132 GCA_041183245.1 Bacteroidota bacterium | reverse complement strand
AATGTTTTTTTCGCTCAAGAAACATCAATTTCCTTGGATTCATGCATTCAATGGACTAAACGTAATTTCCCGATTTACAAGCAGTCTGAGTTATACAAGACGCAGCAAGCAATTAATGTTTCGGCCATTCGTGAAGCATGGTTACCTAAACTAAATATAAATGCTTCGGCTACCTATCAGTCTGAGGTGGTTCAGTTTAATATCCCAGGGTTCACCACAAACTTTCCACATGATGCGTACATAGGATCTTTGTCGATGGAGCAACTTGTATTTGATGGCGGAATCGGTAAAAGGCAACAAACCTTAGAAACGCTTTCTACGGAGGTTGAAATTCAGAAAAACACGGTAGAATTATATAAGTCAGCGGACCGCGTAAATCAAATCTACATGGCCATGCTGTTGGCAAAGGAAAATATTTCGATGCTAGAGTTGTTCAAAGATAATTTAATGCAACGATCTACTAGCGTAGCGGCTGCCGTTTCAAATGGATTAATGTTACAAACTAACTTGGATGAGATTGAAGTAGAATTATTGAAAACGCAACAAAATCTTATTGAGGCTACCGAGAACTTAGTGGGTTTATGCGCATCCTTGACCTTGATGACAGGTAAAGAAATTACACCTAAAACTACCTTGAGTTTAATTCCTGCCGGAGGTACTTCAATCGTGATGAGTATTATGCGACCTGAAACTAAGCTCTTGTTAATGCAAGAGTCTTTATTAGATGAGCGTTACAAGTTGGCAACCAATGTGGCTCTTCCTAAAATATATTTTGGAGCGGTAGGTAATTATGGTCGTCCCGGACCAAATTTTATTAACCAAGACTTGCGATTTTTTGGATCTGGAAATGTTTCACTTCGCTGGAATATCTCAACATTGTATGGCCTAGGACGTGAACAGCGAAAGTTTGATTTAAATAAAAAAATGTTGGAGATCCAACGTGATCAACTGAACAAGAATATTGAGATTTCGCTAGCCACCTATACGTCTCAACTTAGCGCCTTAGATCAATTAATGAAATTAGATGCATTGATTTTAGCAAAAAAAGCGGAGATATCTGAGGTATCCGCGGCCCAATTGGCCAATGGAAAAATCACTTCTACCGTATATCTGATTCAACTAAATGATGAAATGGCTGCGCGTATTAATTTGAAAATTCATGAAATAAAGAAAATAAATGCGTGGTCGAATTATAATATAACAATGGGATTAATAAATTTTTAATATGGAAGATTCAACGAAAAAAACGGGAAAACGAAAACGACTTTTAATTGTTGGTGGCATCCTCGGATTGGCCTTGATTATCGGCGTGTTTTTTTACATTCGATCCAAAGGATTTGAAACCACGGATAACGCGCAGATTGATGCCGATATCATTCCTATACGCACCAGTGTGTCGGGATATGTTAAGGAAGTAAGGTTCACGGATAACACAATGGTGAAAAAAGGGGATACCTTGTTGATTATCAATGATGATGAGTTTCAAGCGCGAGTACTTCAAGCGGAGGCAGCCTTAGAAAATGCAAAGGCTAATTTAGTTGCGGTTAAGAATAATGCGGATGCGGGCGACCTAAATGCTTCTGCAGCCTTTCTTTCCAGCGAAACTACGGCTCAAAATATTGATGTAGCTAAAACTCGATTGAATAAAATCAAAGAGGACTACAAACGAATCAAAAACATGTATGCGTCAAAGGCAGCCACAAAGGCCGAACTTGATGCCATTGAAGCTGAATTAGCGGTTGCGGAATCCCAATTTAAAGCGGCAACCAATCAATACAAGGCTTCCTCTGCTCAAAGTGCAGGCGTGAAATCACAAGCTACTGGACAAAAGTCAATGATTGCCTTGGCTGAGGCCTTGGTTAAGCAACGGAGTGCAGAGTTATCCTTGGCGAAAACACAATTAGGATATACAGTCGTTAAAGCACCGTGTGACGGGCTAGTATCCAAGCGCAGCGTTGATCAAGGACAATTTGTTACGGTTGGTACCCCGGTTTGTTCCGCCATTGATAATACCACCTTGTGGGTTACGGCCAACTTCAAAGAAACGCAAATCGAACATATTAAAATAAATCAAACCGTTGCAGTTAAAATTGATGCGTATCCTTCGCTGAGCATAACAGGTAAGGTAGATTCTTATATCGGAGCAACGGGCGCTAAGTTCTCCTTATTGCCTCCCGATAATTCTACTGGTAATTTCGTGAAAATCGTTCAACGAGTTCCTGTGAGAATTAAACTTACTGGATTGACAGCCGAACAACGTGCGTTATTATTGCCTGGTTTAAGTGCATTTGTTTCTGTTTCGGTAAAATAAAATGAGTCAACCAACTGCAACTGCCTTAAGTTATCCGCAAGGAGCAGCGCGCGTGATCTTGGTACTTACCGCGATAACGTGTGCCTTACTTGAATTAATTGACGCAACCGTAGTGAATGTTTCGCTGCGTGAAATTTCGGGTAGTATTGGTGCAACCACAACAGAAATTGCATGGGTAGTAACCGCTTATGGTATTTCTAATGTGATTATTATTCCACTGACCGGGATGCTTTCCAATTACTTTGGAAGAAAGGCATATTTCACCACCTCCGTTATCATCTTCACCTTTTCGTCCCTCATGTGTGGCATGTCAACCAGTTTATGGACATTGGTGTTTTGGCGTTTCATTCAAGGATTAGGCGGAGGAGGATTGCTTTCCAATGCACAAACCATTATTATGGGAGCCTTTCCACCGGAAAAAATCGGAATGGCGAATGCGATTTTTGGCATGGGAATCATTATGGGACCAACGTTTGGACCTACTATTGGTGGATTGATCACGGACAATTT
Organism: Bacteroidota bacterium; assembly: GCA_041183245.1. Lineage (GTDB taxonomy): Bacteria > Bacteroidota > Bacteroidia > Flavobacteriales_D > Crocinitomicaceae > UBA952. Next base: position 11,311 of record JBEGMB010000233.1, on the reverse strand, counting down.
TAGTTGGCACTGGATTTTCTTTGTGAATGTACCCATTGGAATTATAGCGGCTTTTCTTTCGTATTCATTCGTTACCAATGATCCTTCCGCAGTTAAACCCAAGCGCATCGATTATTGGGGAATATTATTCTTGGTAATTGGCGTGGGAAGCTTGCAATACGTTTTAGAAGAAGGTAATGCAGAGGATTGGTTTGATAGTTCGGAAATTGTGTTCTTTACGTTTCTAGCAATCTTAGGATTTATTTTGTTGATTAAACGGTCCTTGAGCATAGACTATGCTGCCGTAAATTTGAGGCTCTACCAGAATTATAATCTGGTTTTAGGAAGTGTCTTGAATTTCCTATTGGGCTTGATTCTCTTTGGTTCCGTGTTTATTTTTCCCTTATTCGTTCAGATTTCTCTGGGGTGGACCGCTACACAAACGGGTATGTTTATGATTCCGGGAGCCTTATTCTCAGCATTCACTATGCCCATGGTAGGTAAAATGCTAGGTAATGGTGTGAATCCAAAGGCTATCATTTGGACCGGTGCTGGTCTAACCGTTGTATTTTTAATGATGTTGTCCTTTTCTTCTCCAACGTCTTCTCAAGGGAATTTTTACTTTCCATTTGTGTTACGAGGTATCGGGATGGCCTGTATGATGTCTCCAATCATTACACTATCTGTGTCAGGATTAAACCCAAGAGATATTGGTCAGGCCGTTGGTCTTTCCAATGCAGTGCGACAATTAGGGGGTGCGGTGGGTATTGCTTTGATTAATCTCTTTTTAACCCAAAAAAATGCCCAAGTACGTGGCTCAATGCTAGGGTATGTAACGGATTATTCGCAACAAACCGCTGAACGAATTACCATGATGAAACAGAATTTCTTAACGCGGGGCTATTCTATGGATCAAGCGGAAGCTTTAACCAATCAGTCACTTGAAGGCATGCTTTTCAAGCAACAGGCCTTAGTGAGTTATGATCATGGATTTTTTATGGTGGGATTGATGGTGCTTATCATCTTTCCTGTCGTATATCTCATTCGTTATAAAAAGAAAGAAAAGGTAGTGATCTCTGACGGACATTAATGAACATCTATATGTCTTTGGTGTTTAATAGGCATGAAACATTTCTTACTTGTCGGCGCTTCATCGGCCATCGCACAATCCACAAAATCTGCACTACTTGCTAAAGGTTATGGGGTAACTCAACTTTCAAGGAATCAATCTTTTTCGGATTATGAACTAACGGACTATTTGAGCGCGTTGCCTGCTATAGATTCGCGCTACAATGGCATCGTATACTTTCCGGGATCTATTAACCTTAAACCGTTTAGATCCTTGAAATTGGAAGATTTCCAGTCGGATTTTAATATCCATGTATTGGGTGCGGTAAATGTTTTGAAGACCTATCAGTCGAATCTAAATGAAGGGGCAAGTGTTGTTTTGATTTCAAGTGTTGCTGCAACAACAGGAATGCCATTTCATGCGTCAGTCGCTGCTGTGAAAGCAGCTTTGGAGGGCTTTGCCAGGTCATTGGCTGCGGAATGGGCACCAAAAATTCGTGTGAATGTGGTTGCACCGTCGCTTACCCTAACTCCAATGGCAGAAAAGCTTACTAATTCACCAGAGAAAATTGAGGCCGGTGCACAACGCCATCCGCTCAAAAGATTGGGTAATCCGTCTGATTTGTCGAATGCAATTACCTTTCTGCTCGATGAAGAAAGTGCTTGGATGACTGGACAAGTACTTGCTGTTGATGGCGGGATGGGGAAATTGAAAGTCTAGTACGTCGGATCGTATAGCTCCTGCTGAATTAACCCATCGATTTCGGATTCTTTAATTCTTGTAAGTCCCTGATTTATCGCATTCTTCATCACAGCTTTCGCGATGTTAACAGATACCTCCCGAATTTCACTGATGGGTGGGTAGAGTGAACCCTTTGCTAAATCGGCTACTTCCACAAGTTCAGCAAGTGCCTGCGCTACGGTAATCAATAGCTCATCATTCACGTGTTCAATCTTAGCCGCGACTACGCCAAGGCCTAATCCCGGAAAAATATACGCGTTATTCCCTTGTCCTGGATCAAAGGTCTTTCCTTCAAAAGTTACATTTGGAAACGGACTTCCACTAACAAAAATGGACTTTCCCTTGCTCCATGTGTAGGCTTGCTCGGCCGTGCATTCTGCTTTAGACGTTGGGTTTGAAAGGGCAAAGATCACTGGACGATTATTTATGGAAGACATCGCTTCAATGATTTCTTTCGTAAACGCACCGCCTGCTCCCGTTGCACCAATCAAAGCTGTTGGTTTAAATTGCTGGATTGTTTCTAAAAAACTCATTCCCGCTAGGTTTTTCGCATAGGGTAGGTTATGGTCCTGTAAGTCCGATCGTTCGCTAACGATGAGTCCATTTATATCGCACATGGCGATTTGATTGTAAGCTTGTTCCTCCGTTAAGCCATTTAGCATAAGTCCTTTGACTAACAAGTCTGCAATACCCGTTGCGGCTGAGCCACCACCAAGGAAAAGAAAGCGGTTTTCTTGAAGTGGAATTTCTGTAATTCGGGTTGAACACATAAGTCCAGCTAAAGCAACCGCAGCAGTGCCCTGAATGTCATCATTGAAACACCGATAGTTGAATTGATATCGATCCAGCAATGCGAAGGCATTCGGTGTCAAGAAATCTTCAAATTGTACTAAAACACCAGGGAATCGTTGAGTTGCAGCCTCCATGAATTCATCCATTAAGTCAAGGTATTCTTGTCCACCAATGCGTGTTGTCGGAAGACCTAAATAGAGTGGGTCGTTTCTTAAGGATTCATTGTTCGTTCCAACATCAATCATTACGGGTAAGCACGCAGAGGGATGTATTCCTCCACAGGCCGCATAAAGAATTAGTTTTCCAATTGGAATTCCCATACCATTTGCTCCAAGGTCGCCTAAACCAAGTATTCGCTCACCATCCGTTACAACAATTACTTTAATGTCTTCCTCTGGCCAATTCCCTAGGATATTAAATATGTTTCCCTTGTTGTCCGGGGTAATATAAAATCCTTTGGCTTCGGTGTAAACATGAGAAAAAGCTTTACATGCTTCACCTACGGTTGGGGTGTAAATAATCGGGAGTAGGCGTTCAATGTTATTGATAATTACGCGATAGAAAAGTCGTTCATTTCGAGCTTGTAAGGCGGATAAATACAAGTAACGCTCAATATCGTTAGGTTTTCGTTCAAGATTTTGAAGTACGCGTTGCTCTTGAATTTCTTGGGTGGTTTGTCTATAAGGGAGAAGTCCTTCCAAGTTTAATGCTTTCTTCTCTTCGCTTGAAAATGCGGTAGATTTATTGGTCTTGTTATTTCTAATCCACTCAATGTTCTGTTTCATGTGGCTAAGTTATAACAAAACAAAATTAAATGAATGCATTTGAACATGCTGTTTATTTTGTAAATTCACTGCACTTAATCATTTACTACTATGAGAAAAATATATGTTTCAGTCTTGTTTATTGGACTAGCTTTTTTGGGGGTTAATGCACAAAATATTCAGCCTGGTCCTGTGAATACATTTCCAAATAGTACCAAAAAATCAAAAACGATTACTGCAATTACACCAAAGGTTGACAAGCCTTTGGCTCCAAGAAATCATGGATTGAACGAGCATTCTTGTGCTACACATGAATTGACCAAGAAATATTATGAGGAAATAGGAAAGTGGGCAGAGTTCAATCAATCCTATCTAGAGGAGGCAGCAAAAACCAAACCCTATAAACCTGAAAAAACACCGGGGATAAATACTATTTCTGTAATTTTTCATGTGGTACATAATCCAAATAATCCGGCAGAGAATGTTTCGAACGCCCTCATTATGCAAGTATTCAATGACATTCAAGAAGATTTCCAACTCTTAAATCAAGATGCCGCTAATGCGCGAACAAATTTTGGTTTTGTTCCTGCGGATGTAAACATTAATTTTTGTTTGGCCACTAAGGATCCGGCAGGCGTTCCATTAGCTGAGCAAGGAGTCATTCGTATTACAACCACTGAAGATTACTACAATCATAATGGGGGAGAAGAAAATAAGATGAAAGCTTCTGCAACTGGAGGGTCTCAGATTTGGGACAGAAATAAGTACCTGAATGTTTGGATCTGCGATATTTCGAACGGTGCGAATTCTGGTACTGCGGGGTATGCTTATCGCCCTACTAATAATATGTTGCCTGGTGCCTCCATTGATGGAATTGTCCTTGATTACAATTTAGGGATGAATAATGATAATGTACTTACGCATGAAATTGGTCATTATTTAGGACTTGACCATACCTGGGGAGGTTCGGGTAGCTGTACCTTAGATGATGGATTTAACGATACCCCAAACACTATTGGACCATCCTTTAATTTTGCAGGTTCTTGCTCAGGGAACCAAATGACCTGTGGTTCCACCCAAACGCAATACGAGAATTATATGGATTACAGCAACTGTACCGTAATGTTCTCACAGGCGCAAGCAAATTATATGTTGAACACCCTTACCGGCGCCCGCGCGTCCTTGTTGCTTTCTGCGGGATGTGACCCTGCCAATGTTCCTCCTGTGGCCGATTTTACCGCAGATATTTCAAATCCAATAATTATTCCTGTGGGCGGATCCGTTAACTTTTTTGATGCGTCAACCAATGTTCCAACCTCATGGACGTGGAATTTTGGCGGTGGGGCAACTAACAGCAACAGTCAAAACCCAAGTGTAGTGTTTAATGCCGTTGGTACCTACACGGTTTCGCTCACCGCTACTAATGCTTATGGAGCCGATACCGAAACGAAAACCGCCCATGTTCAAGTTGTTGGTGCTGCTCCAGGTACGGCGTGTGATACACTTAGAAATTATAACCCTGTTACGGAAGATTACGCGTATTATAATTGGTCTACTGGATGGGGCTTTCTTCCAGGCTCTGGACGCTTCTCTTCAACAAACACTTCATTGATTCATCAATATGCGGATAGATATACCGCGCCGGCTTCAACGCAAGTGAGAAGGCTTCGTATGCCTATCATTAAGGCTGTGAATTCCTCTGGAAATGGCTTAGTGAAAATCCGTGTTCAACAAGACAATGCCGGAAACCCTGGGACGGTCTTAGTTACGGATACCTTATTGATTGCTGATATGGATGCAGGGTTTTACAATGAATTTGATTTTACCAATCCTCCTACCGTAACTGGAAACTTTTGGGTGACTTTTGAGTTGTTCTATGGCTCTCCGCAAGATACGGTAGCTTTCATGTGTGTAGATATCAACCAACGAAATGGGACCAATGCAAGTGGTTTGAGTACGCTGAAGTGTTATTATGGAGGACCTACAAATACCACAGGGACCTGGCATCCAACAACCGATATAAATCCGGTAATCATGACCAGCCTTTGGATGGATGTGCTGACGTCGAATGGTCCGAATCCTGTCGCCAATTTCACATTTTCCGAATCCGCAATATGTACTGGTGGACAAATTACTGTGAATGGTTCGGGTTCTACCAATACAAATAGCTATTTGTGGTACATAACAGATGATCCGTTTACCACCGTTCTCTCTACACACAACACGGCGGCTAATACCTTTGCCTTTCCACAAGTGGCTAACCGAAGAATTTATTTATTTGCAGATGGTTCCTGTCGTACCGATGGAATCTATTTACCTGTAGTGGTGAATTCCAAACCTTCAGCAACATGTACCAAAACGAATACAACATGCGGTCAGAACAATGGAACCATTGTATTTACAAGCCCAACGGGTGGTGTGCCTCCGACGTATGAATATAGTCTCGATGGGGTGAATTATCAGGCATCGTCTACTTTCGGTAATCTTCCTGCAGGAACCTATGTTGCTCGGATTCGGACTTCGGGAAGTGGCTGTGTACAAACCTATACGCGATCAATAACAGGGTCAACTGAACTTATAGCAACAATTACGCCGGGGACAACGATTTGTGTTGGAGAAACAGTTACTATCACTGCGGGGGGTGGTACAACATATACTTGGTATGATGGACCATCTATTCTAGGAAATACGGCAAGTATTACAGTAACGCCGGGAGCTACCTCTCAATACAGTTGTGTAGTTTCTGATGGGACATGTGAAACGGTAGTTTCAGCAAACATTATTGTGGATCAATGTGGGGCAGGAGTAGGGGAATCGTTATTTAATGCGTCGGTGTATCCAAATCCAATGCAAGGAACGTTAATCATTGATATCGCGAATGCCTTTCAGTTTGAATTGATTGATGCGCGTGGTCGCTTGGTACAAAATGGCAAAGGATTGGGTAAAACAACCCTAAATACGCAAGCCTTGAGTGCAGGCGTTTATTCGATGCGAATAAGCGTTAACGGCCAGCAAGGTGTGTTTAAAGTGATCAAAGAGTAAAGTCGATTTAATCACATGGGCCAACCGAAGGGCCAAACCGTGTGACTTTTAATACTCCTTGTAGTGTTCTTCCCACAAGCGTCGCGCTTCCTCCCACGATGGAATGGTATCGCTTTCATAATGATAAGTACTACCCGTAGCAATCTTTCGAAAGGATTTTACGGCCTGTAAATGAGGTCCTGAGCCCACAAATGCACGTAGGGTTCCCATGTCATCCCAAGCGGTTAAGGTGTGCTGTATGCCTTGTATACGTTTTACTTCACAGAATTGATTCCCAGGCGCATTTTTGGCCTGATTAAAGGAAGGGATTGCTCTAAACCAAAAGGGAATGCTATGCAAAATAGACTTTGGCCTTAAGCCAGTGATGGAAATAATCATGGGTAAAAATAGAAAAAATACACGCGCCTTGATTATTTATCGTAATATTGCGATATTAAATTTATCATGGGAATTACTAAAATCGATTCTTATTCGCCGAATGTACTCACCTTGTCGGAGGTGTTTAAAGCCTTAGGGCATCCGGCGCGTTTGTCCATTGTTCAATACCTAATTGATAAAGGAACATGTATTTGTGGGGACATCGTTGACGAACTTCCCTTAGCGCAAGCAAGCGTTTCGAGGCATCTGCAAGAATTGAAGAATGCGGGAATCATCAAAGGACAAATTTCGGGCACCTCCGTCTGTTATTGTTTGTCTGATGCGCACTTAGATGCTATCCACACCCTGATTAATTCCATTAACTTATCCATTCCTAAATCCTGTTGCGATGACACTCCTTGAATTTAAAACTGCCCTTCAACAAGTTACTTATCCCACACTCTTGCTTCCGAATGGAACTCATGTACCTGAGCATTTTCATGTTACTGAACTTGCCTTAATTAGTAAAAACTTTATTGATTGTGGAGGTGTAGCGAGATTAGAACGAAAAGTAACCTTTCAGTTATGGGTAGCCAATGACCTTGATCATCGACTCACCGCATTAAAGTGGTTAGGTATTCTCAAAAAAGGGGAGTTGAATTACGGACTTACCGATGAGCCCATCGAAATTGAATATCAAGGACAAACCATTGAGCGTTATGGTCTGACATATACGAATGGGGTGTTTAATTTAATGCCATTATTTACTGAATGTTTGGCACCTGATCAATGTGGAATTCCTACGGAGAAATTACCTTCCGCCGGATCTTGTATCCCTGGTGGTGGATGCTGCTAAAATCAATTGCTGATGAATAATATTCGATTAAAGTTTCTTGACCGCTTTCTTACTCTATGGATTTTTTTAGCCATGGGGCTTGGTGTACTTCTTGGAAATATAATTCCTAATGTAGAAGAATTATTATCGAATGTTGCCATTGGTACTACCAATGTTCCCTTAGCAATAGGACTCATCCTCATGATGTACCCACCGCTAACCAAGGTGGATTTCGCAAAAGTACCCGCTACATTAAGCAATAAGCGCTTATTGTTCTCATCCCTATTCATTACATGGATTGTGGGTCCTTTTTTAATGTTTTTATTGGCAATTACTTTTCTTCCAAAGGATCCTGAATATTTAACGGGGCTAATTGTAATCGGTCTTGCGCCGTGTATTGCCATGGTGATTGTATGGAACGACCTCGCTGGAGGTAACCGGGAGTTAGTCGCTGGCTTAGTAGGGATAAATAGCCTCTTACAAGTATTTTTTTTCAGTTTCTATGCTTATTTCTACTTAGAAATCATGCTTCCTTTGTTCGGATTCGATGCCATAACTATGGATATCAGCATGCTCGAAATTGCGAAAACGGTTGGAATTTATTTAGGTATTCCCTTTGCCGCCGCTATGTTGAGTAGGTCTGTGTTAATCCCTAAATTCGGACAAGATTGGTTTCAATATAAGTTCCTTCCCAAAATTTCTCCAATTACCTTGATCGCCTTACTCTTTACCATTGTGGTCATGTTCAGTTTAAAAGGAAAACTTATTGCCACCTTGCCTTTAGATGTTCTTCGTGTAGCGCTTCCCTTAGTCATTTTCTTTTTGGTTATGTTCTTTCTTATGTTTTTTGTAGCCAAGGCCATGGGGGCTTCGTACAAGGATACGGCTACCGTAGCGTTCACTGCTGCCGGAAATAACTTCGAATTGGCCATTGCCGTTTCCATTGGTGTCTTTGGTCTGAATTCCGGACAGGCATTTGCTGGCGTGATTGGACCTTTAGTGGAGGTGCCGGCATTAAGTCTCTTAGTTAAAGCCAGTTTAGCATTAAAAAATAAATTTAGGAAGTCATGAATATTTTAGTATTGTGTACAGGGAACAGCTGTAGAAGTCAGTTAGCAGAAGGATATATTCGTCATTTTCACGGGGATGTTGCCACCGTTTATAGCGCTGGTATTGAAACGCATGGGGTAAATCCCCGCGCCATTGCAGTAATGGCAGAAGATGGAATCGATATTTCTATGCATACTTCCAATCATGTGGATGAATACGTACACATTGCCTTCGATTTGGTGCTTACCGTGTGTGACCACGCCAGCGAGCAATGTCCAGTTTTTCCTGGTGCAGTAAAGCGAGTTCATCACAATTTTCCTGATCCGGCGAAGGCAACGGGAACGGAAGAAGAGGTAATGAATTCCTTTCGTTCGGTTCGCGATGAGATTAAAGCGTATTGTAAATCCTTAATATAAAAAAGCCTCCCGCCAACAGGAGGCTTTTCTTTTGATTGTATAAATCAACCTTTTATTTCTTTAGTTCAAAACGATCGAGATTCATTACTTTATCCCATGCGCTGATGAAGTCTTTTACGAATTTCTCTTTAGCATCTGAACTTGCATACACTTCTGCAATGGCACGCAATTCAGAATGTGATCCAAAAATCAAGTCAGCTCGTGTGGCGGTCCATTTCACGCTTCCTGTTTTACGGTCTCTGCCTTCAAAAATTTCTTGTGTGTCATCGATGGCTTTCCATGAAGTACTCATGTCTAACAGATTCACAAAGAAGTCATTATTTAACGTACCTACATTGTTGGTAAATACGCCGTGACGAGAATGGTTATAATTTCCATCGAGCACACGCAATCCGCCAACTAATACGGTCATTTCTGGAGCAGTTAATTCTAATAGCTGTGCTTTATCTACTAATAATTCCTCCGTAGAAAAGGTGTATTTGCCTTTGCTGTAATTCCTAAATCCATCCGCCATTGGTTCCATTACGGCAAAGGAATTTATATCCGTTTGAGCTTGGGTTGCATCCATTCGTCCTGCGGTAAACGGAACAGTGTAATTGTATCCCGCATTTTTGATGGCTTGTTCTACCCCTGTATTTCCAGCCAATACAATCAGGTCAGCCATAGAAATTTTACGCGTTCCGGAAGTCTTATGGAAATCAGCTTGAACTTTAGTTAATGCAGTGATTACTTTGTCTAACTGTGCTGGATTGTTCGCTTCCCAGTGACGTTGTGGTTCTAGCATTATTCGAGCACCATTTGCACCACCTCGGCCATCTGAACCTCTAAAAGTTGAAGCGGAAGCCCACGCGGTACTTACCATCTCGCCAATCGTTAAACCTGATGCCAAGATTAGTTTTTTCAAGGCAGTTATATCTGCTGCAGTTACTAAAGGGTGATTCACCGCAGGAATTGGGTCTTGCCAGATTAAATCTTCTTTCGGTACTTCTGGTCCTAAGTATTTTACTTTCGGTCCCATGTCGCGATGCGTTAGTTTAAACCATGCTTTAGCAAAGGCTAATTGAAATTCTTCGGGATGTTCATGGAATCGTTTTGAGATTACATTGTATGCTGGGTCAAATCGCATCGAAAGATCGGTTGTAAGCATGGTTGGCTTAAGACGTTTGGTTGAGTCAAAAGCATGAGGAACAATTTCAGGAGCATCTTTCGCAACCCACTGGTTTGCACCCGCCGGACTTTTCGTAAGTTCCCATTCATAGGCGTACAACATATCGAAATAACCTGAACCCCATTGTGTTGGATTAGGTGTCCATGTAACTTCTAGTCCAGAGGTAATGGCATCCGCGCCTTTTCCTGATTTGTAGGTGCTATTCCAACCGAATCCTTGCATTTCTATGGGAGCTGCTTCTGGTTCTGGTCCTACATTGCTTGCTGGTCCTGCGCCGTGTGTTTTACCAAAGGTATGTCCACCTGCAATTAAGGCAACGGTTTCTTCATCATTCATTCCCATTCGACCAAAGGTTTCTCGGATGTCTTTTGCAGCCAGTATTGGATCTGGATTCCCATTAGGTCCTTCCGGATTAACGTAGATTAATCCCATTTGCACTGCAGCCAGTGGATTTTCAAGTTTTCTTCCTTCGCTGTAGCGTTGGTCGTCTAACATTTTCTTCTCAGAACCCCAATAGATATTGCTTTCTGCTTCCCATACATCGGCTCTTCCGCCACCAAACCCATAGGTTTTGAATCCCATACTTTCAAGTGCGACGTTCCCTGCAAGGACCATTAGGTCAGCCCAAGAGATTTTATTCCCATATTTTTGCTTGATTGGCCATAGCAATCGGCGAGCCTTGTCTAAATTCCCATTGTCTGGCCAACTGTTTAATGGCGCAAAACGTTGCTGTCCCTCAGTTGCTCCACCACGACCATCAGCCGTACGGTAGGTTCCAGCACTGTGCCATGCCATACGAATGAAAAAAGGCCCATAATTTCCGTAATCTGCTGGCCACCAATCCTGAGATTGAGTAAGAACCGCTTTAATATCATTTTTTAACGCGATATAATCCAAACTTTTGAATGCTTTCGAATAATCGAAGCTTGGGTCCATTGGGTCGGAAAGTGAAGAGTGCTGTCTTAAGACACTTAAATCCAATTGATTAGGCCACCAATCTTTATTCGTATTGAATGGGGTAGTGCCCATAGCAGAAGCTGCTTTTGGTTTGGATTCAGAATCAGGGGTATTAGGTATTTCTTGCACGGTCGCCGTTGG
>JBEGMB010000232.1:0-6551 GCA_041183245.1 Bacteroidota bacterium | reverse complement strand
ATCTAATGATTCTGTTATTAATTTGGGTTATTGAATATTCACATTATGATCGAACTTAAGATGTTACTTTTATGAATAAATCAAACACAGTTGAATTGTTTATATGAGTTCGTTGACTTTTTCTTATTAAAGGAACTGGTTAATAACCCAAACGAAATAAAATTCTATTTGCTTTTCGATGGGTTTAATACAAAACCTGGATTCAATAATAAAGCAGAATACCTACTATTTAAACAAGGGGTTATTGAATTTGTAGCCAGAAGAAATGGGAGGATTGGGGATTGGGGAATATGCAAATCAAGACCTAGGCCTGCTTGGGTAAAGAGCTAACTTGAAAGGCTTATTTATTCTGGTTGGGGTAAATGACAAATAGCATCCTTAGTTCCGTAGATAATGATGGCTACGTAGTTGCTAAATTCCCCGTAGGAGTATATTGAAATGTTCATGCATGTATTTGGATTTGTACTGGCTGTAACTACCGATTCGTGGTTTTTGACAATGTTATTCAGTTGAATGCGCCATAATTCTGGAGTCCAATATTGAATACCAAACACATAATAACGGAATACATTGATATTAAATGAATCAGAAACAGCTTCATACGAAATTTGGCTATTGGTAAATGTTTTTGCTAAGTATGCACCTGCCGAATCCAAATCGCTGTCAGATTTTAATGGATTCAACTTATGTGCTATTCTCAAACTATCAAAAGCCTTTCGAATATCGTGTTTAAAATCAGCAATTTCTTGCGCTACTAGGCTATTAGAAATGATGATAAGGAACAAAACTAACTTTTCATACTGTCGCTTTTTTAATTAAACCATCAACAAAACCTAGAATACAAAACATACAATTGATTACACTTTTTCCTGTGCATATACATTGATCCTATGGGAGCTAAGTTTGCCAATAAAACATCGCACGATAACCAGTTTATATTTTGCATCGGGAAAGGAGTCATGCTTCATTGTTTTTCCATGGAATTGGCTCAACGCCGCAATGGACTGGGATTTGCGTTTAAACTACTGGATTTGCTTTGCGGTATTTGAAACCATCGTCTTGGCCTTTTGGTTAAAAATTATTTTAAGTCCACGAAACTCGAATGAGATGTTTAATGACTGAAAAGTATTACCGCCGTTTAGCACACTAACGATCCTTATGACGATTATTGATAAGAATGAACGATGCAGATTGGCTTAATTATTCTTAGGATTCACCTTGTTTATGAGTTCTTCAATTGCTTCGTCTGCATTTCTATTGCCATACACAATGTTCATAATTCCGGGTAAGAATTTATCCAACAAATGAAACACTTCGGTTAAATTGTCCTGAATAATTAATTCATGCATTCCCTCCTCTTGGAACCTGTAATACGTTTTGGAACGTAAATTTCCATTGGTATGATTCAATTGCAGATGTCCTAAATAGGAAATGGAATTCGCGATATCAATGAACTTGGAAACCTCCAGGCGATGCGATTCAGGAATGTTCACAGGCCCAGTAGCGTAACACTCTACTAACCCTGCCCTATTATGTACAATGACCAACCCTGTCGAGGCCCCTACCGTTAATTGTACTCCTAATTTTATTACAGTTTGTTCTTCGGTATCTTCCTCCAATTGATAGGTATAATTTATCTTTTCTAGGAACGATATAATTTGTTCTCTCATCATGAATGATTCCAATCTCTCAAGTTTTCTCATGGTTATTATTGATTTAAATTTAACACCTTGTGCTTAATTATTCACTACCTCCACCCAAATTTTGTCGGGATAGGCCCCGTCAAAAACATATTCAGTGACAGGACATAACCACATGCGGTGATTTGATAATTCAGGGATTTGGTAATACATACCATAGTCTACCTGTGCATGTCCTACCCGGTCTAAAACACCTAAATTCATTCCCAAGCGTTCAGATACCAAGGTATATTGGGCTGTTTCAAATGGCGTTGTTTCTAATTTCAAGCTTATCGCATTGCCATGATTACTCAATATATCTAAAAATGCATCGGAACCATCGACCATTAATAGATTGTTGTATGTACCCAAGCCTGCCTCTATGTAATCGGGCAAGTCCACATACCATAAATTGTTTTGTTTGTAAAATCGTTTAGTCATACGTAAAAATTTTGGTCAAATTTAAACGCGACACCGAGCCAACACCACTTCCTTGCAAGGTTGTAAGCCGGGGAATTTAGATTGGGGATTCTGGGGAAATCACAATTGATATTTCCAACGTTCTTTAATATTATCTATTCACTTACTTTAATAACTGGAAAAGTTGGAAATGTTATAATGCGATCATTAATATCATCCAGTCCATAGCTGTATAAAAAACTATTACTTTCAATACTGATCCGTATTTCTGTATCGATGGAAACATCATCTAGTTTAATGATATATTCCCACACATCAAATTCAGTCCTGTAGGTTGGTTCAACTTGTCGAACAGATATTATAGGAGCTTTTCCGACCAAAGAGTCCTCAAAATACACTGAACATTCGTTCGATTGAAAATCTAACAAATAAGTACAATCTGTAGTTTCATAGCTTTGTACATCTGGAAAATAAAAAGCACTATCCAAGGGTATTTGAGAATCTGTATGCATTTCGATGAAATTTGTAAAATGAACACGGATGGCCTTCGGAAGTTCTTGAGAATATCCTATGGATACTAACAGCATGAACACAACAATTAGACTGATTCTCATAGTGGGAAATTTAACGTTAGACAATGTTTTAGGGCGCAATCTCAAGCAAACCTTCAATTAGGTTCATGCGGTTGTTTGAGTTATTCCTTACGACCAATTTAACCGAAACCTTTTTACCGGGTTTTAGTTTTGAAATCATATTCGGAGTGATCGTATTCCCACTGAATGGCATGGAATCCTCATCTCCAATCTCACCACTTAGGATCGAGTAAGTACAAGATAAATGTGTATACTCCAATGGAAGGCTTACCTGTAATTGAGCACCTGTTGTTTTTGAAATGCTCTGGTTTAAAATTATTACATCAGGCAAGGGTTTTATCTTGTAATACGCCGTGTCAACCGCAGCGATTTGGCCATTGGTATACCCACTTACAACAATTTTGACGGGCGTAGAGAATGAAGTGTAAACGATATACCCTACCCTACCTACTCCATTGACATTTACCGTGGCTTTTTGAAGAAGCACATCATCCTTCTTGACTTGAATCGAATCGAAACAACCGGGATTAATCAGTAATTTATTAGGATACGCCTGGTACAAAAAATTATGTTCTAGGATGACTGGAGTCAGTTGACTGAAAGAAGTAACAGAAAACAATAAGGTAAAGGCCAACAGTAGTTTTTTCATAAGGGGTTAATTGTTTGTTATTCGACAAAAAGTAATGTATGAACAAAATGAAATTAACTGAAATTGTTACACCCGATTTCAATTTTTCTTATCGCCGTAACCTAATGCGTTTTTAGGGTTACTTCATTGTACCAAATAACCATTCGAAACATGAAACTATACACACTGTTCCTTGTTTTACTCGTATCTACAGCTGCTTATACCCAGTGTACACAATGCGGTGGTTCTAGGGTAGATATACAATTCACCACAGCTACGCTCACCGACACGAATGGAATAGATTCTACAATAACCGGTGAATTTATTTACCAGTTAGATTTCAAAAATTCTACATGCAAATACTTTAAGGATGGGGTTTTACAATGGAAACGAACGATGCAATATTATGGCATAATGCGCGAGAACAAGTACTTCGTGGCGTTATGGAATAGTGAGAAAAATCCAAGCCTAGGAATGAAAGCAGAATCGATCACGGTAGATATCAGAAATAAATCCCTACGCTTTGAGCACGACATTATACAAGAACAACCGCTAACCATTGCGGCTCAAAATGCATTATTTACGGTTTATAAGCATTGATGGGTTAGCGTTTTATGGGGGTTTTGAGGGTTAAGTAACGGATCTTATTATCCGAGGGGAGAATTTTTCAATTAGATGGATGAAATGGTTCTATTAATTACATGAAAGGCAAGCTTTAAAGACCTTGCAAATCATCTTCATGGGTTGGTTCAATAGCAAATGGGAATTCAATTGTTTTTTATAATTTTCAATTTAAAGAGTGTATATAATTTATTTACGTTAAGAAAACTGAACCGCAACCAGTAATTCCACTAACTCATTGTGTGCAAACAGCGAGATGTATTTATAGAAATAATTTTGAAAATCTAAACAATGAGGGCATAATTAATCGAAGTTAATCACTGTAAATTCTTCCATTCTGATCTGCATAAAAATAAGAACCGCCTTCTTCTATTCGAAAATAAGTATCCTCAAAATTAATCCCATAATCATAATAATCCCTTGATTTAGTTATCCCAAATTTAACTTAGAATAATTCACTCATATCAGATGTCAAAATTCCTTTTTTCGTTCCAATCCTAAAGCCGATATAGTTGTCTGAAATACTACAAAGTTCATCGAATTTTCTATCGCTAATCAATGGTCCTTTTTCATTAAAAATCTGATGTTTCTTTAATATTGAAGCAAAAACATATTTGTCTTTCATCCACAAATCATCATACTTGACGGCTAAAATAATCTTACCAGTACCATCGCCCAAACCAAATTTTCCTTAATCCATAATCTCACCTTCCTGCCACTCCGAAAAATCATATTTTTTTCCGACATTAATAATAAATAATTGAATATATTTGGTTAAAATATATCAATGAAATCTAGTGCTTTTATAATTTATTCTAGTTTGGCAATCTTCGCTATTAGTTCTTTTGCAACATACGAGGTAAAACACAAATGGGAAGGCTGTTATGAATACCGTATTAAATGTCCCAACGCAAGTTCATTTAAAGAAATTATTAAAGCTAAGAGTTCAAGTGATGCGAAAAATCGATTGAAAGCAAAATATCCAAATTGTGAAATCAATTTGAGTAGATCTGTTGAATGTGAATAATTAATAACATCAAGTAAATAATCATAGGAATGGGTGAAGAATGGAAAAATGAGCGCGCTGAATCTGAAATGCGCGAAGGGACAGAAGCAATACGTCTTGCTGCTATTGAACGTGCTAAGCAGGAAGAAGATAAAAAATGGAATGAAATCATTAATGACTTAAGTCAAGAACATCCAGACAGGAAAGACCAGATTGAATGGGTAATTGGTCTTATGAAAGCGAGTTACGAATTGCCGGTTAAAGGATAGGTAATTAAAAATATCGATTACTTAATCAGAACTCTAACATTTTTTTTAAGAGCATAAAACACGTCATTCTTCCAAAAAGAATGCTCAGAAATCTTGTTTTCAAAATACTAAAGAATAGAATCAATCTAACGAAGATTGGCTTTATATCCTTTTAGATTAATACGAGTAAAGCATGAATTGCTCAATTGATGTCTTCAAAATATTTACTCCCATTATATAAAACTTGAAGTAATCAAGTAAACCTTATCGGATCATTGAAAAATATCTTGAACGATGCATGAATTTGATGATGGATTTAAAACACCATTTGTATATGCAATCTGACCATTAGTTAGTATGATTTTTGCCTCCCAGTCGATTGGATTTTTATCAAGGAACTGATAGCCTAATGTACCACTGGCTGTACAATTTCCTGGCGCATTTGCGTACACGGCTGTTACATCTCCAACATATACTTGATTAATATAAATCTCAATTTTATTGATTGTACTATTCAAGTGATAGCCGCTAGAGGTATAAAAAACAACCTTTGAATATATACACAGGCTGTTATCTGAAGGACCTGAAGAGATAACCGCGCCATTGGTTGCGGAAGAATCCCTGCACTTCCTCTTAATACATGATGTGCTAAATAAACCTATTAAAACGAGCATCAAAAATATACTATATCTTATCATACCTAAATCAAATAAATGAACTATTCTTGAATTGAATTAAACGCTTTAATAAAAGCACTTTTGTTAAATTTATTTTTATCATTTCCAAAAAATCTTGTCTCCACTTTTCCATTATTCACAAGTAGAATAGCCGGTGGATCTGTATCCGTTGGGAAATCAATAAATTCCATCGTAGTATAGATAGCAGATAACTTAGTCTTGCTCAAAAACTTTTGTATTTTAGTTTCGGTAGTAGCACCTTCGACCATAAAAACAACAAAATGCTTGTCTATACCCGTCTCTTGTTTTAATTCCTGCAGTGTCTTTGCAGTTTCCATGCAATGTGGACACGTCGGTGAATAAAAACACAAAATAGCTTTACCATCTCTAATTCCCGGAAATTTATCTTGCAACAACTTGATTTCTGAACTGATCTCAGAGGATTTATTAATCGAAGGCTTGCTGCTTTCACACAAACATGTTTTTGGTGAAATCAAATAAATTGAAAGAAAAATAAAAGCATATGCTGTTATATAATATACCAGTGGGGGATCTTGAATTTCTTTCAGCTCGCTTTTCTTCCAAATAACAAAGGCTAAGATGATTAATGCAACAATGTTCTTTACTAATGATATTGGTGGCGTCATGGGAATTAATTGTCCGAAACAACCACAATTTC
>JBEGMB010000231.1:0-3010 GCA_041183245.1 Bacteroidota bacterium | reverse complement strand
ACTGTGAGTTCTTCAGTCCCGGCGTACCAAACTGTACTGCCTCGGCCGCACTGTGCCAGTTCATCCCATCGCTGGATAAACCATTCGGGTCAAGCCGCTCCAAGGAAACGCCATCCACGTCATCCAAGAGTGGAAATTGCCATTCGTTGGAGTATTTCACTAAATCAAGGAGCGTTTGATTTTCATTGAACAGGTACACGCTACCGGAGTCGTTGTTATAACTGGGCAACTCGGCATACACAAAGGTTCCAACCCCATGAAATGGATAGTTTTGTTTTACAAACGAAGAATCCTTGCCAAGCACTGCGTATGCACCCGGTTTCAATATGAAATTAGGGCCGACCGTTTTAAAATTAGCAATCGTATCGTTGTCGAAATTGGCGAATTGCAAATTCTTCAGGTTGAAAATCTTGTTTGAGTTATTGTACAACTCGATCCAGTCTTGTCCTCCGTTATACGGATTCTGTAAGATTTCATTCACCACGATTTCCCCAGCTAAGGGAGTTTCTGTCAAGGCGAATTGTCCCACAAGTGGCTGAGCATTCGTCCAACAATCCGTTGCGTTTTCCAGCGTCAGGGTATAAATTTGCGACGGAGTCAAGGCTTGAGAAAACTGGAGTATTACCGTGTTGGTGTACGGCCCGTTGGCATAGATCATACCTATACTGAGTCCCGGACTAAATTGATACATGGCATTTACCAAACTACTTGAATCCATGCCCTCGTCAAACCACAGTTGTAGATAATTAGGCGCTGATGCGACCAATAAGCTTAAGTTTGGAGCCTGCGTATCGGGGGTGAGGTCATGCACGGAATTCACCTGTCCAGGAGTTCCCCCACTGGCATCGGTTGAAGCCGTCCAGTTATTTTCATCGGAACATGGGTCGTTCGGATTAATGAGTTCTAAGCTGTATCCACCGTCTTGTTTTATCGGATCCTTATACCAAGCATCGGTGTAAACGACCAAATCTAAGGGGAAATCGCTCGGATTCTTAAGCATGACGGTATCTCCTGCGTTGTTCAACGAAGGAAAGCTGGTTACGCCCAAGGCCGTAGTCGTTGTAAACAGGGGAATATTCGCTGTGGCTGTTAATACCTTGTATTCTCCGGGAAGAATCCACCCTGAGGTGATTAATCCATTTGATGGGCCATCGGTGATGTGGTACCCTGTCAAATCAAAGATTTTACCTGCACTGGCATTATATATTTCGATGTACTCAACGGCAGGTAAACCAATCACAGGACTTGGATCCGGAAAGAATTCCGTAATCAAAAGGTCTCCTTTAACGGCACTATCCGAAACTAAATATTGAAAATTAACGGAGGTAGCTCCAGAAGCATTGCCACTTAAATCCACAATCCCATTCGCGGTTGCGGTGTAGGTTGTTCCGTTTACCAATGGAGTTGACAATACCCCATGAACCAAGGCTGTATTGTTGTTATCTAAGCTCAAATTGCTTAAGGTCAAGCTGGGATTGAAGGAATAATTGATAATGTTTTGGGCACTGGCTAGGGTAACCGATTCGCTAAATAGTATATCCAGTTGCGTAGAAGAGATCGGAGTAACGCTGGCCAACACTGGGGGAGTTACATCTAAAATCTCAGGACCGATATACACGTTGTCGAAATAGAATTTTGTTGCATTACTGATGGTGTAGGTGCAAAGCACCCCAAAATGACTACCCAGTAAGGCGGAGGCATCGCTACCAGTAGACAATAAAGTGTAATTTGTTCCTCCGCTTAGGTCGGCATAAAGAGACCATAAGCCTGCACCATCTCGCTTCACCTTAACACTGGCGTTACAGCTCGCGGAAATTTGCCCATCGGTACCCGCGCAAATCTGAGTCGCAACTCCAGCGTTGAGCGCAAATAAGCGAATGGCATCGGTAGAACCTGTTTCACCAAATAATAGATAATACCCATTTTGCACTAACGTCATATCGGCATTATCTGCCGTTAAAAAGACTTTCCCGAAATTGCTTGAGGATGGCGAAAAGGTTTGTCTAACCTTGATTTGCCATTCTTTATCATTAAGGTTCCCTAACAGATGGGGTGTGGAAAGGTACGAGGTGGCTGCTGCCAAGCTATTCAGCTGAAGTTCTCCGCCGGCATTAACCGTAAAATCTGCATTGGTGCCTTGCCAAGTAGGGTTTTGCGTAAAATCTCCGTCGTTGAAGTTATCGGTAATTTGTGCTTGAAAACACAGCGCCAGCATCAGAAAAAAAGGCAAGAGTAATATACGTAGGTTCATCCGTAGTCTGTATGATACTTCAAATGTATAACTTTACACGCAGAAAAACCCATTCGTTTAATTATAATAACGTTAAGAACATGCGAATTGCTGTAGTTGGAGCCACTGGAATGGTGGGAAATGTTATGATGAAGGTACTGGTAGAACAAGCGTTCCCAATTACCGAGTTTTATCCCGTTGCATCCGAGAATTCTGTCGGAAAAGAAGTGGTATTTAATGGCAAATCCTATCCAGTCATTGGGATGCAAACGGCAGTTGACCTGCACTTAGACCTTGCTATTTTTTCAGCAGGTGGAGAAACTTCCTTGGAATGGGCACCAAAGTTTGCTGCTGTGGGTACCGTGGTGATTGATAATTCCTCGGCATGGCGCATGGACCCTAGCAAGAAATTAGTAGTACCGGAAATTAATGGGAATCAATTGACATCAGAGGATTTAATTATTGCGAATCCAAACTGCAGTACCATTCAGTTGGTGATGGTCTTAGCGCCCTTACATAAACGGTTTGGGGTAAATCGCGTCATCGTTTCCACCTATCAGAGCATCACGGGTACGGGGGTTAAAGCCGTTCAGCAAATGGAGAATGAGCGCGCTGGAATCTCGGGTGATATGGCGTATCATTATCCAATCGACAAGAATTGCATTCCGCAATGCGATAGCTTTTTAGACAATGGGTACACTAAAGAGGAAATGAAACTCACGAATGAGACCAAAAAGATTTTGCACCCTTCGATTGATGTTGTTGCTACCGCCGTGCGCG
>JBEGMB010000230.1:0-4350 GCA_041183245.1 Bacteroidota bacterium | reverse complement strand
ATAGAGGTAACTGAAGAAGAGGTTCAAAACCCTCCTCCTTCGCAAGATGACCTTGATAGGCAAAACATATCTACTGAAAATGTAGAAGGAGAAGAAGGTTTAGTCGCCCCAACTGAAATGGTTTATACCCCAGTTGACACCAAACCAGAGCCCGCTAAAGTATTCGATTTTGCTGAAGAAAGACCAGGATATCCTGGTGGGGAACTTGCGATGTATGATGAGTTAAGAAGTTACATCGTTTATCCTGAAATGGAGAAAACCAACCAAATAGAAGGAACGGTTTATGTCAACTTTGTCGTGGAGGCTGATGGCTCTATATCCAACGTAGCGGTAAGCAGAGGAGTAGATGAAGGTCCTGGATTTAACAAGGCTGCCATGGGAGCTGTCGGAAAGTTGACAAAAAAATTCACTCCTGCTAAAATGAATGGAAACCCTGTTCGATTGCGAATGACCATTCCAGTGAAGTTCTCATTGAGACAATAATACATTTCAAAAAAGGGAGGTCTAACCTCCCTTTTTTATTCCAACAAAAAATCATTAAACAATAATCCCGATTATCTTTGCGGACCATGTTTTTATCCAAATTTTCAATATCGCAATGGCTATCGAGTGTGATGATTTTGGTGCTATTACTTATGTCTGCCATAGTGTTTTTTAGCGATTGGTTCCAAGACGTATTGCCAGGATGGAGAAAAACAGCCTTTGTGTGCCTAACCATTAGCTACGCTGCACACCGGTTCATTCGAATACGAAAACAAATACAGCAATGAAATTTTATCTTGGAATATTCGCCCTGGTGTTTTCACTCATGATGAGCTGTGGAAACTATGACAAAAACAAAGAATCCATTTCATCAGGAACATTGAAAATTGGAATTGATGAATCCTACAGTTTAATGATGGATGCAGAAATGGATATTTTTAAAGTGAATTATCCTTACGCACAGCTTTTTCCGCAATATTTACCCGAAACAGAAGTCATCAATCTATTACTCAAAGACAGTATTCAAGCTGCCATTATCAATAGGCCTTTAAGCGAAGAAGAACTCAAAATGTTTGAGGCGAAAAAACGCTTTCCCGAGTCCACTCGAATTGCCGTAGACGGAGTAGCCTTTATCACCCATCCATCGAAGAAAGATTTGAACCTCACCACAGATCAGGTAAAAGGAATAATGAGCGGTGCAATCGAAAATTGGAATGGAATACAACAAAAAGGAAACAAAATCAGTGTTGTATTAGATAACAAAGCCTCTTGTAATGCTCGCTTCATTCGACAAGAGTTTTTACAAAACAACCCCATTCCGAATAACTTTTTCGCAACGGAAAAAAATGAAGATGTGATCGAGTATGTGTCTAAAAACGAAGATGCCATTGGTGTTATTAGCGTCTCTTGGATCAGTGATCGAGATGATTCCACCTCTTTGTCCTTTTTGAGTAAGGTTCATGTCGTTGGGATTAAAAATGAATACAACCAAACACAGGCAGGACAAGCTCGCTTGCCTTTTCAAGCGTATATACTTGACCAGTCTTATCCATATAGAAGAGATGTTTATGTCATTCGAACCGGCCTGAAAGGTACCCTTGGCACGGGGTTTGCCTCTTTCTTGGCCGGAGAAAAGGGCCAGCTCATCATACATAAAATGGGAATGGTCGCAGCAAAAGCACCGGTTAGAACGATAAAAATAAAAGAATAAGTTTATGAAGAAGTCAATGGTAATAATGATGTTCGCGACTTTCGCTCACATCATCGCGACAGCACAAACGGTAACACTGGCCACCGCAAAATTGAAAAAACAAAACGAACGGTTTGAAAAAGCCTCCAGCGAATATTCTACACTCATTCAGTTCGCAGGAGCCGCCATGGCTCGTCAAGAAGAAGGCGCGGCATTAAACCTCTCCACTTCCTATTACGAAAAAGGAGAAAACTATATGCTTTGGGCGCAATCAGAAATAGACAATGACGTCATTCGAAAAGAAAAAATGGATAGCGCACAAATAATGTTTGAAAAAGGGATTAAAGCGCTAGAAACTCAACCCTTAAATCATATAGGTCTTGCCGCTATCGCCGGTTTCAATAAAGACGCGGCTACCATGGGGGTAAAACTATCTTATGCTCAAGAATTAATTGCCAATAAAAAGAATAAAATATCCAAAGAGCTAGCACAAGACGCGCTATTAGCGGTTGCTTCTACCTATAATCAATTTGGCTCAAAAGAGGATTTAAATAAAACAATTGTCATTTTGAATGATGTTTTAAAGCGCAACCCCAACAATAAAGAGTTATTTGTCGTTTGGGGTGACTATGAGGATGCTGCTCGCATGTTTGCCTCTGGCATGGAAGCAAGCAACTTAAGTAATGCGTTAGCAAAATATAATAGAGCCATAGAAATAGATCCATTATTCACTGTGGCCGTATTAAAAAAGGGAAAATTATATAAGCAAGTAGAGAACTGGGATGAGGCATTAAAGTATTATAACGAAGCCATAAAAATTGACCCGGAATTTGCTCCCGCTTATAGAGAAAAAGCCGAGCTATTAAAACTCGCAACCCGTTACCCACAAGCCGTTGAATCATACGCAAAATACTTAGCACTGAATAATAGTTGTAGTGTATCACAACGTTATGCTACCTTCCTGTATTTAGCAAAAGAATATGCCGCTTCTGTAGCCGAAATTCAAAAAACGCTTCCTTGCAATCCAAACAACATCGTAATGTATCGTGTGTTGGGATATGCTTGTTTGGAAACCGGAGATTACGCTAAGGGATTAGAAAACATTGACATATTCTTTACTCGAGCCAACGATCCAAAAATTATTACGGGAAGAGACTATTCGGTAAAAGGAAAGTTGATGGCTCGCTTAGGTCAAGATAGCATTGGAGCTAATATGATCACTGAGGCCATGAAATTAGACACCAGCTACAAGGGAGGATATGACGATATTATCGATATCTATAAAAAGAAATACGACAAGGCCGCTTATTGGTACGGTTTGAAAATTAAAAATATTCCTAATTGCAAACCCCTTGATTATTTCAATTGGGCGCTCAATTTATATCTAGCGAAAAATTATCAACGTGCTGACTCGGTATTTGCGCTTGTCGAAGATCGTTATTTAGAAGCCGTTCTTTATCGTGCTAAAGCGAATAATAGACTAGATGCTATCGATAATTTTCAAGGATTAGCCAAGCCGTTTTTCGAAAAATACATTAAACAAGTTGGGCCTCAGCCAGAGAATATCGAAAAAAACAAAAAAGGAATCATCGAGGCGTATGATTACCTGGGTGTTTATTTTTTGAAAAAAGAAAATGATGCATGCGCAAAAGCGGCTTATACTTATATCATTAAACTAGACCCTAATCACAAAAGAGCAAATGATATGTTAGGGCAAAAAGAACTACAGGCGATCGATTTGAATACAGTTAATTGCAGTGAACTTCCCTCTTTCACAGAGAGTAATCAACCCGAGAATAATCCAATCCCTGAAAACAAATAAAACAAAAACCCTCTGTGAGGGTTTTTTTCTGCAATGGAAAAAATAAATCAACCCAAAAAATGGAAAATACTGCTGCTCAGTTGGATTTTCGTTTACCCTGTTATTAATATTCTCTTTGCTCTATTAATGCCGCTGATAGGAGAATTACACAATCTAATTAAAACGCTCATTCTCACGGTCATCTTAGTTCCATTAATGGGTATTTGCATTCCTATTATTCACAAGAAATGTTGGGTTTGGATTACGAAGTAATTCAGACTCCTTCCGTCCACAATAAATTAATCAATCCATCTTTCAAATCATTAGAATTGATTTGCGGATCATGTGACTTAACCACGAGCCCTGCCCAATCGGATGGGTTTATGGTGCCTTTATTCGAAATAAAAACATTTTCAATCGCGCCATTAATTGGATGGGTGCGATTACCCAAATATCCTATACGGTCATCGTACCGTGCTATGCACTTACGAATCAAATTAAATTGCTGAGCCACTTCCTCCTGGTGACTAAAAATCCATTCGTGAATCCATAATCGACCTTTCGATTGAGAAGTTATCACGCAACCCCTTCGCTCCCCGTCTTTCATCAACCTCCACACCGAATACTTGATATAGGGGTTATCAGTTACTCGCCACTGATAATACTCGGCTGAGGTTCCAATATAAAAAGAGGTCGCTGCTTGATGCAAAATATTGTTACGCCACTCCACGTCTTCAACCGTGATTGCATCGGAAGCTTTGGCTGTCCAACCCCTTGTATCTAATTCTTTCAATTGCCAACGCGCTTTGATTTTATTCATCTCCCGCTTCCATCCCGATAACTGATTCCAATTGGTTAAGACTCCGCTATTATGTAT
>JBEGMB010000229.1:0-4222 GCA_041183245.1 Bacteroidota bacterium | reverse complement strand
GGATTAACCGCCGCAGACAAATCATCGCAATCCCCCGATTGCGAGACATAGCCCGTTGGCGCACCCGCGCAATTAGATTGGCTCACATTATTCTTACCAAAGCCATCACCATCACTATCCTGATAGTAAGTCACAGGAGCTAAATAGGTAGCAGTGACGGTATTGCTATTTACCGCAGCACAAGCACCATTGGTCACCGTAGCTCGGTAATACGTCGTCTGGGTAATATTCCCCGTTAGGTTGGCTTGAGAAAGGGTACTGGTCGTAGCGCCCGCAATAGCAGTAAACACGGAATTATCGGTAGAGGAGTTCCATTGAATGGTGCCCGTATTTCCTGAGAGGGTAACATCGGTGATTGCACTTCCTCCACAAACGTTTTGGGCACCCGCAGCAGTACCTGCTATTGAAGTGGTATAAATTTGTACAGCCCCCACTGAACTATACGCTGTACCGCATGAACCATTGGTTACCTTAACTCGATATAATCTAGTAGTAGAAATACCAGAAAATGAATAACTAGTTAAACCTGACGTAGAACTAATATCTGTCCAAACTACACCACCATCCGTTGATTGCTGCCAAGTACTAATCGTACCCGTGTGTCCAGATAAAGTTAATGAGCCACTATTGGTTCCTCCACAAAATGGTGCATTACTAACAGAGCCTCCATCAGGAGGTGTCCCTGCAATCACGGAAATGCTTTTGTTACTCGTATAAACAGCCGCTCCACAACCTGGTGTTTGCACCTCCGCTCTGAAGAGATAGGTTCCCGCTGCGGCGATCGTTTGTGTCAAAAAAGTTGTTGTGTTGGCTACATTATTCCATGAGGTTCCCCCGTTGGATGACCACTGCCATTTATTTATATTACCCTGATTTCCTGAAAGTGTCAACTCAACATCACCACCTGCACAGATGGTATTATTGATGGCGGTTATATTTCCAGCAATAGTGGGAGTGACATATATAGCAACACTTGAGGTAACTTGCCCTGGACAATTATTGGGACTGGTAGAGTTAACTACAGCGCGATAATAGGTGGTTTGGGTAATGTTGGTAACCGTGTGGGTAGTAGTGGTGTTGGAAATATTATTAATAGTAGCCAAGAAATTATCTGGCGATGATTCCCAGCGAACAACCGTACCAATAAAATTAGTCAATGTTAATGTTGTCGAATTTGACCCAGTACATACATTGGACCCTCCTCCAGTAATATTTCCTGTTGACGAACCAGAAACCGTTACATTGCGCGTAACATAAGGAGTATAATCCGTATTATCATTGGGCATACCACCAAATTCACATAGATAACCACCCAAAGTATGAGTGCTCCTCAAATCATTCCATCTTCCTTGTGACCCAGAATAAAATTGGCCATAGTGCTCACCTCCACTATTATTGGGCTCTCCCCCATTCCAGTTAGCATATTGCCCGGTTACCGCGGTAGCACCATTTGAAAATTGTGTTCCCGCCTCAGGCCCACTTACCCAAGTCCACTTATTCTCAGACGCTGGAGCCGTTCCTGCTTGGGAGGCATAATAACTATTGCCGGCAGCGGTATTAATTACCTGAAAATCATCGCTCGCCCCAAACCAGCCATCATTGGCCATGATCTTCCAAACGAAGTTATTCTCAGCCGCAGAACTGAAGGTGGCCAAATATCCGATTCGGCCAAAGTACGATCTTGCCTCTGCATTCGACTTTGCATACGCCCATCCCTGCTGGGGTGATAATACAACGTACTCATAAAAATGTCCTGTCAGTGGATTAAAATAAACCGTACCTGCTGTAAAGGTGATAGACCTTGCCGTTGGATAACAAACCGAACTTGTAGACTTGAACTTCACTGCTCTCAAGATATCCTGCCATTGTTGCACAGTACCTGAACCACTGAAGCTAAGCACTCCCGTTGTAGCACTCCAAGACTGGCTTATACCACTTGGAAGCACTCCTGTATAGGTGAGAATATCGCCTGTTGAGTATGACCCACTGATTTGAACCCTGAAACCACTGATGGTTCCATTAGCTGTTAAAACAAGGTTGGGGTCAACAATGGTTTCTGTATTATAGGTTGCATTCAAAGTGGAACTAGTCCCCGATAGCTCTATACTAGAGGCAACCTGTCCCAAAAATTGCGTGGTCGAAAAACACAGCAGCAAAACTACGGCCATCAACCTACCCATTACTTTCACTTTCATCATAATCTTCTCGATTTTAAGTTCGGATAGTCAAAAATATTCGTCTCTTACAATCGAATTCTACAGAAGGTTTCAACTTATGAACATGCCATTTCTCATTTATGGCTAATAAAAAAGGCCGTAAACACGGCCTTTTATAACGTTATTAGGATATTCTAACCAGAAATCTACTTCTTGCAACAGTCCTTTTGCTCTCCTCCTTGTCCACTTTTTCCTTCACACGCAGCGCCACCTTCTTTACAACAATTACCTTTGGTTGCACCACCATCCTTGCAACAACCCTTCATTTCTCCCGAACATTTACTATCTCCTGTACAATGATTATTGGTTGAATCCGCAGCGGTGCAAACATGTCCATCATGGTAGCAAACCGAATCCATTGCACAGCATCCTCCGTGTCCATGATCCATTCCATGTCCATGACATTCCATCATTTCATGTCCATGACAACCTTCCATTTTACCATGCGCATCATGTCCATCATTTAAAAGTGGAGCCAATGTCAATCCCACCAAGCACGACAACTTAATCAAAATATTCATGGATGGTCCAGAGGTATCTTTGAATGGATCTCCCACGGTATCTCCCACCACTGCTGCTTTGTGCGGCTCTGATTTTTTATAGAAAGTCTCTCCGTTGATATCCACTCCTTTCTCAAATGACTTCTTGGCATTATCCCAAGCACCACCGGCGTTGTTTTGGAATATCGCCCACAAGACACCACTCACCGTCACTCCAGCCATATAAGCACCCAACGCCTCTGCTCCCATCAACAAACCAATGATGATCGGCGTAACTATGGTGATAACACCTGGCATTAACATCTCGCGTAAAGCTGCTTGTGTCGAAATTTCCACGCATTTTCCATACTCTGGCTTTCCAGTGCCTTCCAAAATACCGGGAATCTCACGGAACTGCCTTCTCACTTCGTTGACCATCTGCATGGCCGCCTTACCTACTGAATTCATGGCCAAAGCTGAGAAAACTACTGGGATCATACCCCCAATGAACAATGCAGCCAATACTTTCGCATCAAAAATGTTGATACCATTGATTCCGGTAAAAGTAACATAAGCGGCAAACAAGGCCAATGCCGTCAAAGCCGCAGAGGCAATGGCAAATCCTTTTCCGATCGCTGCTGTTGTATTTCCAACTGAATCCAAAATATCGGTTTTCTCACGCACTTCTGCAGGAAGCTCACTCATTTCAGCAACACCACCTGCGTTATCTGCAATCGGACCAAAGGCATCAATCGCCAATTGCATAGCGGTGTTGGCCATCATCGCAGAAGCGGCAATACCTACTCCATAAAATCCAGCACAAGCATAGGCTCCCCAAATGGCACCGGCAAATAATATCACCGGCATGGCCGTACTCAACATACCGGTTCCCAAACCGGCAATGATATTAGTAGCCGCTCCAGTAGCCGACTTTTGTACAATTCCCAAAACAGGGCGTTTACCCATTCCTGTATAAAACTCGGTGATATAAGAAATAGCCGTTCCAACGAACATTCCAATCAACACCGCCCAAAATACATTCATACTGGTGGTCTCACGTGTGCTGAACTCACCGGCATCAAATACGCTGATGGTCATGGTAGCTGGCAACATCGCATTAATCAAGAAATAGGATGCACCCAATGACAACAGGATCGAGATCCAGTTTCCTACGTTCAATGAACGCTGAACATTATCGATGCTTCCCAATACACCTTCTTTGATACGAACAAAATAGCTTGCAACAATGGAGGCCACCAAACCAACTGCGGCTATGCTCAATGGCAAGATGATGGGTCCGATACCCATGAAATTATCTGTGAAAGCATCACCACCGTTGCTCTTGATTAGGTAGTTACCCAATACCATCGAAGCCAATACGGTTGCTACATAAGAACCAAATAAATCTGCTCCCATTCCAGCTACATCCCCAACGTTATCTCCCACGTTATCGGCGATGGTCGCAGGGTTGCGAGGATCGTCTTCTGGAATACCCGCTTCTACTTTACCCACTAAATCAGCTCCAAC
>JBEGMB010000228.1:0-7796 GCA_041183245.1 Bacteroidota bacterium | reverse complement strand
CGTTAGCATTCATTATCACTCCCAAAATTAAATTTGCATTCGGTGCATTATTGGTGTATATTTACACCACAACACAATCATTATGAGACGACAAAGCATCTCCTTTACTGAGCCAAATGATGAGTGGCTTAAACGTCAAATTGACAACAAAGAATATTCCAGTAAAAGTGAATTGATAAATGATCTTATTCGTCAGGCAAGAAATCAGCAACAGCAAATAGACCTTATTAGACTTAAGTTAGATCGTGCTGAAAAATCTGGATTTACAACCGATTTAAAATCTGAGATCCTTAAGCAATCTAAAAAGTTGCTAAATGGCTAAATACAAATTGAGCAATGTTGCAAAGGAAGATTTGATCAGAATCCATCATTATGGTGTAAAACAATTTGGGATAAAACAAGCTGACAAATATTTTAACTCATTCTTTGTACACTTTGAACGTATTGCAGAAAACCCACTCTCGTTCGAATCCGTCGATTTTATTAAACCCGGATATAGACGCTGTGTTTGCGGTGTAGATAGTATATTCTATAAGATAGGTGAAGAAGTCTTGGAAATTATGACAATAATTGGGCGACAAGATCTTAATGAATTAATTTAGATTTAGACGGTTGCTACTAGTTGTCTTGTTTCCGAAAACGTAAAATTAGCTTCGCTTCTGCTTAGTAGTGTGAAACCAAAACAATTTTGAATCGTACCGCGAAACAGCATCGAAGGCAAATAAAACTAAATATAAAAAATCTCTCCTGCTCCATGCATGGGAACGTTTTAAATAATGCTAAAAGACGACAAGCAATGAAACAGTTAATCTATATGTTGATCCTTCTTCCTCTTTTAACTGTTGCTCAAACGAATAACAACCGATTGGTTGACAGTTTGAAGTTTGTTTCAGATATGCCTTACATATGCCACGACACGCTTCCAACTCAATTATCGGTGGGTTGTGGTGACCCAATTTTCTGGCGGGTGGTTAAGCAAAAACAAGACATTATTCCTTTTCTACTTGATAAACTATCCGATACGACACAGACTGCGGTACCTGTTCCGAATTTTGGCGGACAATATACGGTTGCAGACATTGCCTATACAGCATTACAAGAACTTATTAAAGACATTCCGACTTTTAAATTATTAGGTGTTACGTTTGACAAAAATGGATGTGGTTATTGTTCATATTGGAATCATTTGCAGAAAGACATAAAAAACAGAAAGAAATTTCAAACGAACGTTCGCAACTGGTATGACAAGAATAAATTAAATTTGATTTGGGTGTCAAGCCAGCAAATTTTAACCTGTGACTGTGCCGGACGACATCCCAACGGTGGACACTTTGAATTAAAAAAATGAAAACACGAAGGATATCAGGTGTTTGGCAAAAAGCGGGTTCATTGCTAAATTGAACATTCGGATTTCAAATGAACATTAAAATCAATTATACAGGCGGTATATTTGTATAGTAAGGCCTTAGGTTGTTTTAATATCTTACCTTAACCGAATAATATAACTTACAAGGAAAAACGAATGAAAAAATTTATGCTGAATATCCAATTGGATGGATTGGATAACGAAACAAGAATGAAATTACTCCCGAAAGAACAGGAAGTGGTTAAGGAGTTGGAGCAAGAAGGGACCATTGTTGAAACCTATATTAAGCTTGACATGTCTGGAATTTTTATGGTCGTGCTTGCCCATGATATAGAAGAAGTGCATTCAAAGCTATCAACTTTACCCTATTACCCTTACATGAACATTGAGATTATTCCTGTGAGACTTGACAATAGCATAAATCAATAGAATCTAAATCAAATAAAAAACCATGTCTTTTCAAGCATATATTGACAACATTAAAGCCAAGACCGGAAAAACGCCGGACGACTTTAAAAAAATGGCTTCGGAAAAAGAATTCATAATTAATGGTAATCTAAATCCGAAGATTAAAGCAACGGAAATAACCAATTGGCTTAAGGAAGAATTTAAGTTAGGGCATGGACATGCTATGGCAATCTATGCCACATTCAAGGGAAAAACGGAATAATGCATTTAAACTGTTGCTATCTGCAGTAATAACGCAATCCGATACTAAAACAAAGACCGTACTTTTTTGTCGTTATTTATCAAATAAAACAACCTGTATAAAGGGCTAAAACTCATACGCAATCGATATATGGAATGAAGAACCTTTTTAAATGCCTACCTTTTCTCTTTTTAGTTATAATTGCTATTGGACAACATAGTTCCCAAGAAAACAAGCTTGTGGTCAATTTTCAAAACCGAATGATTAAGCGATTTAATCAGTTAGGGCTAAAGGCAAGCACGTTTGAAACAGAAAAATTCCGAATCGATTATTTTGATGGCGGTCGAGGGCCCGTTTTGGTGCTGCTTCATGGCTTCGGCGGAAATGGACCGCTTACATGGAGAAAACAGGTAGCTCCGTTATCAAAGCGCTATCGGTTAATTATCCCAGACCTTTGTTGGTTTGACAAAAGCTATAGCCAAAGTGCGCCGACCTTGGAAGCTCAAGTTGAAGCAATTTCTGCTTTATTGAAATCACTGGACATACAAGAATATTCATTGGCCGGCATTTCGTATGGTGGTTTTATAGGCTTGGCCTTGGCACATCAAGACCCTCAAAAAGTCGCTAAGCTTGTTATCATTGACAGTCCAGGCCATACGTTCGACACCAATGAATTGAATATCTTGGCTACCAGGTTAGAGGTTGAAAGCGTAGCGGATATCTTTGTTCCTACCTCGCCTGAGGAATTAAAAAGGTTATTAAAGTTAACCTATTACTCACCGGTTCTGATTCCGAAAAGAATTTTAACCCAGCTATATGAAGTGTACTTCTCGAAAAATCACCCACAACAAAGAGAATTATTAAGAACCCTGGCAACGACCACTTTACTTGATTCGGTAGGGAAAGAAAGGCTTGATTGCGCAATTATATGGGGCGAAAAAGATGACGTTTTTCCTTTATCTGAGGGTGAAAAGTTAGCCGAAGCTCTTCATGCGAAGTTCGCCATAATCAAACGAGCAGGTCATATTGTTAATCTTGAAAGAAGCAAAAAATTCAATAAAAGTCTCCTTGAACTCTTGGATGATAAATAGACGGTTCATCTGTTGAAGCGGAAAGAAAAAAATGAGATATTAAAAATAAATCACCTTGAACCTTCTTTCAAAAGAAATGTAACCCGATAACAAGACTTATCCAATTGTAGTTAACTTTATAACCAGTACCATATTCATTCCCTATGAAAAAATTACTCACTTTAATCCTTGGACTTTTTTGTTCCATTTCCGCATTTGCAGACTGTGCAGGTAACGGACTTTGGGTGTTCCCGAAGAATAAAACAATTAACCAAAACTCAATTTTTGTCCTAACAGGATACGCGGAAAGTCAACATGTTATATTCGCACTTAACAAAAAACACCCTGTTTATTTAAAAAGTGGGCATCATAAAATCAAGTTACTGGTAAGCGAAATCTGTATTGGACAATTCTATTTAACACAAGCCATTTTGAAACCAGAAACACCGCTTGTTGCTGGGCTAGAGTACACCCTATGTATTGACAAGCTACCGGAATATGAGCACTTAGATCGATACAACAGCAAGACCGAATCCTACGAACCTATTTCTTACACCGTAAGCAACGTAGTAGATACAAACAAACCAGAGCTATTGACACCAGCGAAGGAACTCAAGAAAACCATTCATTACTATGGCTGCGGTCCGGCAATGTACGTAGTGTTTAGTAATCCAGCTACAGACAGCTCAGAAATCATTATTAAAACCACTGTAAAAAATCTAAAAACCAATGTAGAAACCACCTACTATGTCGAACCCAATCTGGAGGCAATCAATGTTGGTCATGGCATGTGTTCGGGTGCGTTTACCTATCATAATGAAGATGAACAGTATGAAATTGAGTTTTCGTATATGGACAGTTCGGGTAACCTTACCCCATGGACTGGTGAACGCATACAATTCACCAAGCCAACTGCAGAAAATTCTGATACAAACGAGTGAACATTCCATATTAACCAAGAAATTCAATTTTGACGCATGAAATCAGCCTTTTCTTTGTGGATATGAAACTCAAGAAAATTCTTTACCTACTATGGGTTATCCTTTGGATTAACTCGTATTCAGGACAATCCCTAAACCCATCCCCAACCTCATTACCAATAACTGAAAGCGCCATTAAACAGCTCTTTAAATTCGCAGAAAAAACAGAAATGGAATTGACTTGGAACGCATGCTATGACACAGACAGCACCTACGATTCATCAGACACCATTACGCTTTACAACGACCAGTACTATTATTTAAGCGCGCATTGTTGTTTCATTACAACATGGTATTTTAACCCCAATACAAGCACATTCAATATCCACAAGACACACGTTTGTGAAGAACCTCCCCCAACCACCATTGATTTTGAACATGCAGGGCTTAGGTTACATAGCTATGAACAAGATGGAAGTTGTTTCATTGCTATCTATCAAAAAAAACTATTGAAAGAAAGGTTCAAAGTGATTTCCCTACATCCGCATGTTATGAAAAATGGAGACGACGGGCTTGCACTCACGCTATTTCGAACCTACCCTAACCAATAGTTTGTATGCTGAATGGTACGAGAACCAAATAATGTAAAGGCATACCTGGTTTGATCGTTTGATGATTCCTTGCTAAAAAAAGAAAGCGTAATTTTGAATTGAAATTTAGCACCTATGGATTCCTCCTCCCCTATTCGAATTAACAAATACCTCAGTGAAATCGGGTTCTGCTCCCGTCGTGCGGCCGATAAGTTAATTGAAGAAGGTCGAGTAAAAATCAACGGAAAGGTACCCGAAATGGGAACCAAAGTAAGTCCCGGGGATGTGGTGACCGTTGACAACAAACCCACCCAAGCACCAAGTGATGATTTTATTTACATCGCGTTCAATAAACCCATTGGGATCGTCTGTACCACCGATCAATACCGTGAACGAGACAACATCATTGATTTTATCAATCACCCGAAACGTATTTTCCCCATTGGTCGCCTCGATAAACCAAGCGAAGGGCTGATTTTTCTGACCAACGACGGAGATATCGTCAATAAAATTCTTCGCGCGCGAAATCACCACGAAAAAGAATACGTGGTTACCGTAAATCGACCAATTAATACGGAGTTCATTCAACAGATGAGCAACGGAATTCCAATTCTAGATACCGTGACAAGAAAATGTAAGGTTGAACTTGTAGACCGATACACCTTTAAGATTATTCTAACCCAAGGATTAAACCGCCAAATTCGTCGCATGTGTGAATATCTTGATTATCGGGTAATCAAATTGAAACGGGTCCGAATTATGAACATTCACCTAGATGTACCTATCGGACAATGGCGCTATTTAACTACGGATGAAATTGCAGAGATCCACTCCATGGTATCCGACAGTGCGAAGTCAATCGATTAGTTAACCTTAGATTCTACGTCAGTTACCTTAAACTTTCCCTCCATAAGATCATTATAGATATGGAGCATAAGGAAATAATCATCCTTCACCCAATCGTTTGACCCCGTTCCGTTATAGGGATAGTTGGAAAGGTAATTTTGAAACAATTCACACGCTTCTTTTGCTTGGGCTTCCGAGTAAAACGAATTTTTCCACTCGGCTGAAATATATTCCCAATCTTTAACCCCAATCCCACTGTTGTATATCTTCACAACCCCATCTGCATAACTGAATGATACTACATCTACATCCCGTTGATCTGCCCCTTTTAATAAATAGGTGGTGTGCTTAAAATAATTCCCCAAGCGTTTAATTAATTGATCCCTTGACTCCGGTTTATTTGGCTTAATTCGCCATTCATTATTGCTTGAATAAAATTCATCTTCTTTAAATGCTTTGAGCATAGTTGCCTGCCGCTGCCACGTCAACCGTTGGTGCTTATTTTCTGTTACCATAGAAGCCTGCTCATCTTTTTCCTCTGTGATGCGAACTTCCCAACGCTGCGTTTTCCCTTTACGAGTTAGCTGGATTGATTCTCCTTCCTTATCCCATGCCCAGGTGCCCTGTTCGTAAAACCCTTTCTCGTTGAGTTGGGTAAATGTTTGATCCGGAAAAACACACAACAACAATCCTTCTTGTCCTGCTTCATGCTGCTTCGATTCATCCAATAAGGGATCTCCAGAACTGGGGCTTTTTGAAAGCGATTCACGTGCCGATAAGCGCCATATGGCATGGATACCTATTTGCTGATCCGAGTTTGAGGTACATTGAACAAGCAATACACTTAAGAAAACATATAAAACCAAGTGCTTCATATTTCAAAATATTGTGGGAAAGTTAGGTATTTATGAGTTAGGTCAGTTAAAATCCCCTGCGGTTTATGTACCTTGCGCTCTTAATTTTACGGTTAATGAACCAAGAGCACCACGGCCTAACTACCGCAGCAGCACAAAAAAAACTGCTCGAAATCGGATATAATGAACTTCCGGCGACCAAGGCTAAAAACCTGTGGGCTATTACCCTTGAAATCATTAAGGAACCTTTATTTATTTTACTGCTCGGATGCGGTACGCTGTATGTGCTTCTTGGGGAGTATAGCGAAGGAATCATTTTATTATGTTGGGTCTTTGTAATCATAATCATCACCTTAATTCAACAGCGCAAAACTGAAAAATCACTGGAAGCGCTTCGAAAATTATCCTCGCCCATGGCTCTTGTGATCCGTGACGGAGAACCTATGCGGATTTTTGGGAGAGAAATTGTACCCGAGGACCTTATCGTATTGCATGAAGGAGACAGAGTACCTGCTGACGCCATGTTACTGGAGAGCAATCACCTCATAATTGATGAGTCCCTACTTACTGGAGAATCAGTGCCTGTTATCAAATCGCTTGATTCAGAACAGCGCGAGTTATTCAGTGGAACCTTGGTTGTTCAAGGATCTGGTCTTGCCCAGGTGCATGCCACAGGAATAAACACCCAATTTGGAAAAATCGGTAAATCGCTTGAGTCGATAGAAAAAAACAAAACCAGGCTTCAAGTCGAGGTAAAACTATTAATTCGCAACTTATTTATTCTTGGTGGATTTATCAGCCTTGGGGTAATTGCGGCCTTTTATGTTACCCGCGGGAATTTTCTAGAAGCCTTATTAAATGGATTAGCTGCGGCCATGGCTCTATTGCCTGAGGAATTCCCCGTAGTATTTACCATTTTCATGGCCCTTGGCGCATGGCGTCTCACAAAAAACAACATCCTTACCCGAACACCTAGCGCGATTGAAACCTTGGGGTCTGCTACCGTTTTATGCAGCGATAAGACAGGAACTATCACCCAAAACAAAATGGAAATTGCGGCATTATTTGTTCAGGACAAGGTCATTGACAAAGCGCAATTCACGGAAAACAGCGCGCAATTGCAATCGTTGCTAGAAACCTTGGCAAACGCTTCGGAACCAGAACCTATTGATCCCATGGAGCGAGCGATACATTCCTTAACGAAGGATCTCACTGAAGAAAGCCATGAATTTGAATTGATAGCCAGCTACCCCTTGAGCAAGGCATGTTTCGCTATGACACGCCTACTAAAAAATAAGGAAACAGATGTAAATACGGCGTATTGTAAAGGTGCTCCTGAAGCAATATTTGAACTGTGTAAGTTATCCCCAACGGAACGTGCAGCGCAGTTAACTCATGTGCAGTTACTCGCCTCACGGGGATACCGCGTATTGGGTGCAGCCTCCTGCACCACAAGCATCCAGCCTAAAAATCAAGCGGATTTCGCCTTTGAATTTAAGGG
>JBEGMB010000227.1:0-3010 GCA_041183245.1 Bacteroidota bacterium | reverse complement strand
TAACGTTGAGTTTAATTTCTTCTTCTTTCGGTATGGTTGTAAAAATAGTGAACTGTACACTTACAGTCAACCTGTTTTTTGCCGCATTATCGCCATTTTGAATGGCAATTGGATTCACATTATAACTAGTTATTTCACCAGATATTTGTACTTGAGCATCTCCAATTTTTGTCGCTAAACCCAGTCTGGTATTGTTTTGAATGCCGTCTTTTATTGCCTCTGTTAGTCCCGCGGAATAACTTAATGGACAGGTTGCGGCATTGTTTTGTAGCGTTTGCAAATGAAAATACTTCCATTCTTCAGGCATGCCTCCAGTGTCCTTGAATCCGATTTTACTCGGCCAACAACTGGATAACCCAAGAATTACCAAGGAAAGAAGGATGGTTTTCATTCAGCTAAATTATATTCTTTTATCTTTCGATAAAGGGTTCGTTCGGATATTCCTAATTCTTTGGCTGCATACTTTCGTTTTCCGCGATGCTTTTCTAAGGCTTTAATGATAAGTTCTTTTTCACGCTCTTCAAGTGAAAGTGATTCAATGAACTCTTCATGTGCAACAAATGAGGTATCATTATCTATGAATTCGTCTTCTGCAGGGTCTATGATTGGTGATATAAGTCCTTTGGTGGCAGGTATTGTTGCTCCGAAATCTTGATATAACTTATCAATGACTGCATGCTGGTCCGCCGAAATTTTAAAGTTCCCGGATTGACTAAGCAACTCCACAACTAGTTTTTTTAATTCAGTGAGATCTTTTTTCATCTCAAATAAGAACTTATACATCAGTTCGCGTTCGGATATTGCCTCTTGACTTGCATCACCAACAAGTGCTGGACTGTTTTCCTGAATGATCGGTAAATAGGTTCTAAGCAATAAGGAATCGATGTTCCGTTCTGTTTCAATAATGCTTATTTGCTCTACGGTATTTTTAAGTTGTCGAATATTTCCAGGCCATGGATATTCAGTTAACAGGGTTATTGCATCGGGTGTTAATCGAATTCCGGGCATTCGATATCGGTCAGCGAAATCACTGGCAAACTTTCTAAACAATAGATGTATATCTTCGCCGCGTTCGCGCAGGGCAGGCAGTTGAATTGGAATGGCACTCAAGCGATAAAATAAATCTTCTCGAAATTTACCTTTTGCAATGGCACGCTGCATGTTTTCGTTCGTTGCTGCAACTACACGCACATTTGTTTTAAGCGATTTAGAAGCACCAACCCGAAGGAATTCACCTGTTTCAAGTACGCGCAACAAACGGACTTGAGTTTGCATAGGTAATTCAGCTACCTCATCCAAAAATATAGTTCCTCCGTTAGCCACTTCAAAGTATCCCTGTCTGCTTCCAGCAGCCCCCGTAAAGGATCCTTTTTCATGGCCAAATAATTCAGAATCAATTGTTCCTTCTGGAATGGCGCCGCAATTAACCGCAATATATTCCTTGTGCTTACGCGAACTCAATTGATGGATTACCTGAGGAATAATCTCTTTACCCGTTCCGCTTTCCCCAGTAACTAAAACGGATAGGTCTGTTGGTGCCACTTGGGCAGCAACTTCCAACGCCCGATTTAATGGAGACGCATTTCCAACAATTCCAAACCGTTGTTTTATTTGTTGTAGATTCATTGTAAGTTGCTTAATCGATCAGTTCTCCAAACAAGGTCGCCGAAGTACATCCTGTAATTTTTACCTGTACATAACTGCCTTTTTCCGCCTGTTTACGATCAAATACAACCATGGAGTTTCTTGAATTCCTTCCGCAAAATTGTAATTCAGACCGCTTGGAAGGCCCCTCAACGAGTACTTCTTGAATCGTTCCAACTTGTCGTTCATTCGCGGCAAGGCTATGCGCAGTTTGCAATTCAATAATTTCAGTAAGGCGTTTACCTTTTATTTCTTCAGGCACATCATCTTCAAATTTGCGTTCTGCTAATGTTTTGGGACGTTCTGAATACTTAAACATATATGCATAGTCAAATTGAACCTTTTCCATTAGGGATACTGTATCGCGATGTTCTGCATCCGTTTCGCCGCAAAACCCGGTAATAATATCTGTCGAAATCGCACAGTCGGGTATAATTCGGTGAATTGCCTCTATGCGCTCTAAATACCATTCCCTTGTGTAGCCCCGATTCATTCGGTACAATACTTCTGTATTACCAGACTGCACCGGTAAATGAATATAATTGCAGACGTTATGGTTTGAAGCAATAACCTCTAAAACGTCATCTGTCATATCCTTCGGATGGGACGTACTAAATCTAACCCTAAGTAAGGGTGAAACATTTGCAACCGCTTGAAGAAGTTGCGCAAAATTCATAGCCTCCTCCGTTGGGTTTTTTAGCTCTCCTTTCGAACTTAAGTTCCAACGATAACTATCAACATTTTGCCCCAGTAAGGTTACTTCACGGTATCCTTTATTGAACAAATCATGGCATTCCGCTACAATCGATTTCGGGTCTCTTGATCGTTCTCTGCCACGGGTAAAAGGAACTACACAAAATGAGCACATGTTATCACAGCCCCTCATAATTGTTACAAAGGCAGAAATCCCTCCTTGATCTAATCGAACAGGGGAAATATCGGCATAGGTTTCCTCCCGTGAGAGTAGCACATTTACAGCTTTTTGTCCAGTTCCAACCTCCGAAATTAGGTTCGGTAAGTCACGGTATGCGTCAGGCCCGGCAACAATATCTACTAATTTTTCTTCTTCAAGTAAGTTTTTTTTGAGGCGCTCAGCCATGCAACCTAAAATTCCAACGACCAATTCTGGATTTTGCTGTTTGTGATGTTGGAACTCTGTCAGTCTATTTCTTACGCGTTGTTCTGCATTATCACGAATAGAGCAGGTGTTTATCAGTACTAAGTCTGCCTCCGCAATATTTCGCGTGGTTGCATAACCATCTTGTGCTAGGATTGAAGCAACAACTTCGCTATCAGAGAAATTCATCTGACAGCCGTAGCTTTCTAAGTACACTTTCTGTTGAGTGTTATTCGGGTCAATGGTATC
>JBEGMB010000226.1:0-6306 GCA_041183245.1 Bacteroidota bacterium | reverse complement strand
AAATTACAGACAAATTGAATTCAGGTAGTCTCTTTATAATTGGATATTGAACGAACCCAGATGATCTATAATTTTGAACTAAGAATTTAAATAGTTTTGAATAAAAAACACTAGCAACTGTCTCTATTTTCCCATCCCAATTATATAGGGGTTTTCCTGATACACTTTTAGATTCAATAAATTTTTTTCCATTCCAATGTGTATACACTAATTTGTTTGAACTTTCTGCTAATGGTAAAACATAAGAATCACAGCAGAAAGGGTCCCCCTTTATATCAATGTAGGGAGAAAATTTTTCTGCCCCTGACAAAGGAATTATAATTTTCTTTAATGAATTCAATGAAGGAATACATTCATTTGAAAAATAAGCATATTGCACATTTTCAAAATTTCCTCCTTTCACATATGTTTTAATCTTATTTGTATGAGTTTTCTTGTCTGTAGCTAATTTCCTGTATTTTGTATACATTGAGGTAGCAGGAACCCAAGAAAAGCCTTTTTTAGAAAAAACTTTTTGGATAATACTAGTTTTTATTGGGTCTAGATCGGATGGATAGAAGCCGCCAGATTTTAGGTCAATGGTAAATTCACGATTCGAATTAAATTCCTTGACTTTTGTAAGTTGGTAATTATTATTTTTCTCAAGTAACCAAAAATGAGTTGCAATACCGACACCTGGAAATTCTGTACCTTTAGTTATGGTTTGTAAGTTGTTTTCAAGAAATAAATCCATTACACCCTTTGAGCCTTTTACAATATTTTTACTGCCCGATAGCCAAGATGTTGGTGTTACCAAAGAAAGATAGCCGTCATCTTTAAGAATATTGATAGATAAATT
The DNA here is from genome assembly GCA_041183245.1 of Bacteroidota bacterium. Taxonomy (GTDB): domain Bacteria; phylum Bacteroidota; class Bacteroidia; order Flavobacteriales_D; family Crocinitomicaceae; genus UBA952. Next base: position 5,468 of record JBEGMB010000226.1, on the reverse strand, counting down.
GATGAAGTGTGGCCAATGCTTTTCTGCTCTCTTATTAGATATTGAGCTATTTATTTGATAGGGCGGATTCCCAACGATTACATTAAACTTCATTTTTTTATTATTTATTATAATAGTATCTTTTTCAATTAATTTATTTTCCTTGATTAAATCGAATGATGAAAAATTCGCTTCAATGTGATCTTCTTTCAACTCTAATAGCTTATATACTTTCCTTGTAAACTCATAAGCAATTTTTGAAGTTGGTATGGAATAAAACCTTCCTGCCACATCCTTACCAAATCTCTTGTATACCGCATAAACAAACTCGCCTTGTTTTGATGCAATATCAAGTAATAGTGTTGATTTGTTGATTGCATTAGCAGGCAAGCCATTAATAATTTTATCGGTTACAGTTTCTGGTGTCACAATTTCTGAATCTGATAAGCGACTGAATTTCTTCATCGCGTTACTTGCTCTCAATATTGGAGAAAGTGTTGTATCATTGGCAAGTGTATTTATATTGTGAATTTTGTAGTCTAATTCACTCAATATAAATGGATTAATATGTTTTTCAAAAAGGGAAAGTAATTTACTGTCAAGATTTAGATTAGCTGCAATTCGAAGATTATTTTGATTCTCATTAATGCATGCAATAATTTCTTGTAAAGATTTGACCTTTGAGTCTGTCAGAAATGCAAAAAACAGAATTCTTGCATAATACATGGCGAATTTTCCTTTATAGTCAACTTCAATTTCACCATTTCCTGTTGGAGATTTTGAAGTACCTGCATTACCATTGCCATTTTCTCCATCTCCGGTATCACCGTCTAAGTCAAGTTCATCTCCATCTCCTTTAGCTCCTTTAATTTCTATTCCTTGCCGTGAGCCGATTATACCTTGTTTTTCAATTTCAGCTTTAATTGCTTCAATATCGAGCAATGATAAATCAACAGCAATTGAGGTTGCTTCATCAAGTACACTTCTGCTACTTGAATATTCACGAACTGCATCAAGAATATCAGATGGTTCAATCTGTTGTATCTTGTTTTTATTAAGTACGACAATTGGAGATATTTCAAGTTCCTTTCGGATTCTCTCCTCCAATTTGCTGTTACCGTTTTTCTCTGTATTTACATTATAGATTTGTGATTTATGTTCCTGCATTTGGAACATTCTGTTCGGATTGAAATCAACAAGTAATGTCTGTGGTTTCATATTGAATTTAACCACATCACCATTTGGTTCTTTGAGTACCCTGATATATTGATTTTGCAAACGGAAAATGGCTTGGTCATATTCTTGTGGGGATGCAGTATCCTTGAGATAAAGCATAGTATCCCATTCATGAACTGTGCTTCCAGTAAGCATACGATTTACAGTAAGTGTGATAGTTCTTTTATTCTCACTTTCACACTTTCTAATTTTTGCCTTAACTGACTCAGTGTCTTTATAAACCTTTTCACTCTCTAAACCGGAGATATTTATGATTTCGAAACTGCTTAGGTGTTTAAACTTGTTTTTACTAATCAAAGCTTCTAATGCGTCACAAGATGCTCGGTAGGGCAAAACACAAACTATGTGTCGGCACATTTGACCTTCTTTAATTTTGTCATAGTCTAAGAAGCTTAATAAATTCTCATCCTTTTCTGTGCCGTCTATGACTTTTAGCAAATCAAGTATTTCCTTTTCGTACTTGAATTTTTTATGCAGCTTTTTTGTCTTGTCTAGGATTATTGATTGAGGTCTGAAAAGTTCTGAAAATGCATAAGTTACTCCGTGCTTTCTCATTTCATCCATTTTTCTTCGGGAAGATTCGTTTGGATTAAAAGCAAAGCGAATCATTTGAGGAAAGCCATAATATGGATTATCCCATTCTTTTACATCATCTTTATTGAGGTTTTCTATGTCCCACTTTTTCTGGTCCTCTGCAATGTCAGAAAATTGATAGAACGCAATAATGTCATCACTTGTGAATTCGCTATTCATCAATATTCTGTATGGTGTACCAGAAAGATGAATCTTTACTTTTGCATTAAAGGACTTTGTTGTTAGGGCTTCTATCTCATCTAAGTCAAGGTCATTGAGCTTTAATTCGCTTTTTATTTCCTTCTCGGTAAGTTTTTCCTCTCTTAGAACTTTCCCATATTCCGCAGCCCTAGCTCCAAAGTGTGTTTCATCAACCAGTAACAAGTCTATTTGACTTTCAAATATTTTCTTGTGTTTTGGCTTAATAATGTCACCTTGTAAGTCTTGAAGTGTCAGAAACAGAACGATCTTTTCATTCTTTTTTTGCTTCTCAGAAATAATATTTTCGCTTTGAAGGAGCGAACTGCTGTCTAGAAAGGAATAGCCGTCAAACTTTACATGACTTTCAGTTGTCCTTTTCCATTCTTCTCTTACATCAGCTTTAGCAGAAACAACAACTACAAGTTTTGCCTTCATTTCAACAGCACAGCACATGGAAGTAAATGACTTTCCAAAACGCATTACCGCATACATTAAAAGATTTTTTCTGCCTTTATTTAGTGCGGTTTTAAAGCTTTCAATTGCTGCTTTTTGATTCGGTCTAGGGTCGTACGATTCAGTTCGTTTGTAAGTATGTGTTATTGGAACATGACTTTCATCAAAACGGTAGTATTGATATTTCGGATCATTATTTTTATGCCCTTTCTTTATATCCTTTATTGCCTCTTTTAAATCTTCTTCAGTGGCATTTTTAAAAAATTCATTTGAATAATGAGGTATGGTTTTTATTGTACCCTTTTTTAACCGCGACCTTTTTAACTCATTCTCCAAAAAATAGTGAACCGCATAATCCCTAAAAAATGTATCGTCATCAACTTTTGCAACATCTCCAAATTTCTTTACAAGTTTTGGAAAGTGTTTTCTCCATTCATTCAATCTTACCTCTAGTGGACGATATGTGTCACCAACTTTAAGATAGTTGGGCACAGTTTCAGTAGTAAAAGCATAAATTTGAGGTTCGACCCTTCCAATAATCAGTTCATTCAGTTTAATTTCGTTAGCCATATTTTGCGCTTTATTATTTATTTATTAGATCTACAAACCTGATTCTTTTTCCAATTGATTTTGTTATTGGGTCTTTCTCATCCCAATCCATAATAATGCAATAGTTCCCATTATGATTCAGAATATTGTTCGTCTTGCAGCCATTACACTCCTTTGTGTTTTCTGTTTTACTTCCAAATAAATCTTCTATTACATCAGTAGTATCCGAACAACTATTAGGAATAACACCCTTTAATCCGTCCATTTGCCAAACATTCCAGGATATTATATCCGCAAGGATTTGGATATTCTTCAGCAAAGGTTCTTTGTCAAACTTTTGTTTATAGTTCTCAATAAAAGTAGTGAGCATTGCTTCACGAGCAATTAACAAACTGTCGCCCTGCCATTCAAAAGCATAAGTATTTTTGTATGCCACTATTGTAGCTTTGAACCATTCTGATTCAGTTTCTGTATTTTCGTTTATTACTCTTAATTTTCTATCTAATAATCCAATTCGATTATTCACTGCTATAAACTCACCAGTTGTACTGTCATACCTGCTGGTTATGTATGGTGCTTCTCCGCAAGAAATTTCTAAGCGTTTGTCTTTAACATAGTCTTTCCATGTTTTTGATTTTGGGAATGAGATTTTTTCATGGTTTACTTCCCATGATTTGTTGCCATTGATTAATACAATTTCAGAATTGAAAACACCTTCTCTTTCAAACCAAGCATTGTCTATTAGGTTATTTTGGGCATTGCAAATCCATGAAGGAGTAAATACTTCTGCCATTTCTTTTGACCTGTTTATTTGAAGTATTTTGTCCTTATGAACTCTTGGCATAATAATACTTCCATAGTCGCCCGTTATTAATTCAGGTAAAATTGGAGAGTGATAGCTGTATAAATCTCCAAGATGTTCATAGTTGTCAGTCGCCCAAATAATATTCTTACCTGTTGTGTTGTCTAACAACAACGAGTAAAGAACGAGAGGATATTTCTCCACTAATTCACTTTCTAATATGTCAATTCCTGTCCTCATTTGCTTAGGCAATTTAGTCTGCTAAAGATAAGCTTCCTTTTTTTAAGTTCATCTGTTTGTTGTTATCGTGTCGTTTATAAGCTTGCTGGTAACGTTTTGCGTGTAGGCGCATACCCCTGGGTTGCGCTTACACGCTGTTAAGGGCTGGCTGATTTTTATCTCGATAAGTGAATAAATCCATGGCTAACTTTTCCTACCATAGTTTTAATTTTATAATAATAAACTCCATCTACCAAATCCTTGCCTATGGTATTCTTCCCATCCCAATTATTTTGGTAATTCGATGAAGAGAAAACGGCATTTCCCCAACGGTTTAGAATAATTAATTCAGTGTTTTCTGGCAGGTTTTCGATTTCAAAGAGGTCATTTAGGCCATCCGAATTTGGCGTAATGACATTAGGAATAGTAAAATCGAAATTACAAGCCTCCAAGTTTATCTCATTAAGAAAAGCATTATCCAAAACAAAATAAGGTTCAAAAGACTCACCGTTGGCTTCTGAGAATGTGAAATCATTAGGTGGAGAACATGGACCGCCAATCATGATGGATTGAATCGAATCAAAAGCGGTAAATTGTATGTTGACTGTTTGCCATGTTCCATTTGCCTGATAAGTGGCATGACCAAGTTCAACCCAATCAACAGAATCTGTAGGACATGTAACTAATGGAATAGGTGACTGAGTACAATTGTTACTCCCATAAAGAGTAATATACACCGGCCCAAACCATACATTAGATAAAGAATTACCTGATGAGGACATTCCTATTCCTGCTATGTTCATTTGGAGATTGTATGAGGTTCCTGCTTCTAAAGGTTGCGTTAAACAAGTTTTCAAGTACTCCAAATAAATTCCGTCATTGATATTACCAGAAAAATCGGTAACATCTGGGTGATTTATTATGAAGAAACCAGCAACACTTTGTCCATCAGGAATTGGTGTAGGTAAAACCGGCCAAAATGCACCTGGTTGATTGATAAAATAATCAGAAGAACCCCATGTTCCGGGCTGCCAATTATTAACACAATAAATCCCATCTTGCCAGATAACATTTGTGTCAATTATTATCTGGGAAAATTGAGTAGGCAAACAATTATAATCCTCAAAGGAAGGATTTGGTAGAAAATTAATCCCGGAAGTGAATGAAGAGATACTTAAGCACTCGCAATCTATATTGTCGTTAAGATCAATTAATCCATCACTATCATCATCCAATCCATTAGTGCATATCTCTTGGGCTGAAGCATTGAAGGTTAGTAAAAGAATAATGACTAAATATTTCATATTGATTTTTCGTTTTTTTCAGGCTTGACCTTAACGTTTCGCAAGCAGGCGCATAGCCCGACTCTTTAAAATTTCCGATGTTTCGAAGTTAAAGTTATTTGCTTTCATGTTTTCGTTCTTTCGAAGTATGATTGAAGGGCTTGTGCTTGCTT
>JBEGMB010000225.1:0-8713 GCA_041183245.1 Bacteroidota bacterium | reverse complement strand
CTTTTAATGGAGTGGGAAGCGGGACCGTTTCGGCAGCTTCTAGAACAAAATCAACCTGCTCGGTGTTATGAGAGAAAAGAACGCAGGCAATGTCTAAACCATCCAAGGAGGTACCCGACATGAGTCCGATTATTCTTTTTTCCTGTATCTGATTCGAATTATTCAATAGAAAATAGCTTATTTTTGTAAAATTAAAAATCAAAACTACATCGCATGCATTTTGAACTAACCGAAGAGCAATTAGCCGTAAAAGAAGCAGCCAGAGATTTTGCACAAAACGTACTCAAACCTGGGGTAATTGAACGTGATAACTTACAGAAATTTCCAGCAGAAGAAATTAAGCAATTAGGCGAATTAGGCTTTATGGGAATGATGGTTGATCCGAAGTATGGGGGTTCTGGAATGGATACCTTATCCTATGTGTTAGCTATGGAAGAAATTTCAAAAGTTGATGCGTCTACTTCGGTATGTATGTCGGTTAACAATTCCCTCGTTTGTTGGGGTCTTGAAAAATTTGGAAACGAAGAACAAAAGCAAAAATATTTAGTTCCTTTAGCAAAAGGAGAAAAAATCGGTGCATTCTGCTTGTCTGAGCCTGAGGCTGGGTCGGATGCAACTTCTCAACGTACCACAGCGATTGATAAAGGGGATTACTACCTATTAAATGGAACGAAAAACTGGATAACGAATGGTTCATCAGCTTCTATTTATTTAGTTATTGCACAAACCAATGTAGAGTTAGGTCATAAAGGAATTAATGCCTTCATTATTGAGCGTGGCATGGAAGGATTTGTGGTGGGTGCTAAGGAAGACAAAATGGGAATCCGAGGTAGCGATACGCATACCTTATTATTCAATGACGTTAAAGTACCGAAAGAGAATCGCATTGGCGAGGACGGTTTTGGATTCAAGTTTGCCATGAAAGTATTGAGTGGTGGACGAATTGGGATCGCAGCGCAAGCCTTAGGGATTGCAGCGGGAGGTTTGGAATTGTCTGTTGCCTACTCCAAAGAGCGTCAAGCCTTTGGAAAAGAAATTTACAAGCATCAAGCCATTGCGTTTAAAATTGCAGATATGGCGACAGAAATTGAAGCAGCGCGTATGCTGGTTTACAAGTCGGCAGTAGATAAAGATCAAGGAAGAAACTATGATCAATCCAGTGCCATGGCTAAATTGTATGCCTCAAAAGTTGCGATGGAACAAACCGTTGAAGCGGTACAAATTCATGGCGGTTATGGCTTTGTGAAAGAATATCACGTGGAGCGCCTTATGCGCGATGCTAAAATCACCCAGATTTACGAAGGAACTTCAGAAGTTCAGAAGATCGTAATTTCGAGAGGGGTGTTGAATGCGTGATAGTTATTCCTAAAGGTGCGCCCTTCGACAAGCTCAGGGACCGCACCTTGAGTGAAATTTTTATTGTTCCATCGTCCCTAATTTGTAAGTAGAGCTTGTCGATTGATCGGTCCCTGAGCTTGTCCGCCGTAGCGGAGCATAGGCGGATCGAAGGGCCGATAACACCAAAACAAACTCACTTCTTCACTTTCTTCAACAATTTGTTGTAATCCTTCAGTAGCTTGTTCTCTTCTTTAAGCAATTGGATTTCCTCGTTTAGTATGTAATGTGTCGTACTCAGGTGCATAAAGAAGTCATAGTCCAGTACCCTAGAGATGCTTTGAAGTAACCCCGTATCTATCGTTTTCCGAGTAAAGATGGAATAAATATTCTCTCTTGATTTGATTGCCAATGTGTATTTCCTCCATGCGGCGAAATTCCTCATTTCCTATGGAACTTCACTATGCATAAACGTTTGAAAAAAAACACATAATGGGTTGAAAAAATAAATACTTTATGTATGTTTGCTTTGTAAATACAAAACATTATGAAAAAACTACTTTTACTATTAGCGATTCCAGTGGCGCTTTCTATTACTGGGTGTAAAAAACAAGGATGTGTTGACCCAATTGCGACAAATTATTCTGATGCCGCAAAAAAAGATGACGGATCTTGCACGTACACGAGTAAGTTAATTTTTTGGCAGGATATAGATGCTGCAACAAGTTGGAGTCCGCTTGGTGTAAGTAGTTTAAAGTTTTACGTAAACGGACAATATATTGGTTCATGTATGGCTAATGATTATATGACTGGTCAGCCTTCTTGTAGTCAAAATGGTCAAACTGCAACGACGTTAGAGTTAGGAAAGAACAAAACAGGCACGGTTCAAATTAAAGTAACCGATCAAACTGATTTTATATGGTATGAGGAATCAGTCACCGTAACAGCAGGGGATTGTAATTATTATCAAGTTTTTTAATTATTGGGATATTTATCAAAGGCGGTATATACCGCCTTTTTTTTGTTAGAAATTATTATTCCCCCATCCCCCTAACCACCTTCAAGGCCTCATCAATATGCTGTGTAGCGTTCAGTTGAGAATTGAAGATCCCGCGTACAATTCCTGATTTATCGATAATGTAGGTTACCCGGCCCGGCAGCAGTCCGAAAAGGTTGGTGGGTACACCAAACAAGGTGCGTACCTCTTTTTTCTCGTCTGCTAATAAGGGGAACGGTAATTTATACTTCATTGCAAAGGCCTTATGGGCCGCTGGTTTATCAGAAGAGATCCCAATCACTTCACAGCCTAAGTCCTGAAACACCGTGTATTGGTCGCGAAAGCTACATGCTTCTTTGGTACATCCTGGGGTATCGTCTTTCGGGTAGAAATACAAGACCAGGATTCGTTCTCCAATAAATTGGGTAATGTCTACAGGGGTACCGTCTTGGTTGTTCAAGGTAAAAGCGGGAAGTTTATCTCCTATTTGTATCATGCGGTTTTATTTAATGCGGTTTTAAATCGGTCGAGTACGCGATTTCGCGCAAAGGTATGCTCAATCATTGGTTTCGGGTAGGATGAGGTTCCATATTCAGGGACCCATTTTTTGATGTATTCGAATTTCGGATCAAACTTCTCTTGTTGTGCCGTAGGATTAAATACCCGAAAATACGGCGCCGCATCGCAACCTCCTCCGGCGGCCCATTGCCATCCGCCAATGTTACTCGCTAGTTCAAAGTCTAAGAGTTTTTTAGCAAAATAAGCTTCACCTAAGCGCCAATCAATGAGTAAATGCTTGGTTAAAAAGCTGGCCGTCACCATACGTACGCGGTTGTGCATAAAGCCTGTAGCGTTGAGTTCGCGCATTCCGGCATCCACGAGCGGATAGCCTGTTTTTCCCTCGCACCAGCGCTGAAAATGGCTGGGCTCGTCTTCCCATACTACGGCATCATAAGCCGGACGAAATGACCCCGTCACGGTATAAGGAAAATGATAGAGGATCATTTGATAAAATTCGCGCCATATGAGTTCATTTAAAAAGGTTTCATTCAAGGGGATGGCGCGAAGGGCAAGGTTCCGTATGCTAAGTGTACCAAAACGCAGGTGAATTCCAAGTTTGGAAGTTCCTGGTTTTGCTGGAAAATTCCGTTGATCGCTATATGTTTGAATCAAGAGGTCTTCTACGGCTATCGATGGAAATTCAATTCCAGAAGGACGAAACCCGAGTGCTTCGAGGGTTGGTATTTTAGGTTCTTTGGCAATGCCCTGAACGTCTTTAAGGGCTTTATTGGAGTCAAATAGGGTGATGGGCTGTTGACTAAGTCGTTCTTTCCATTTTCGGGAGTACGGGGTAAACACGGTGTACGGGGAACCGTCGGCTTTTAGTACCTCATTTTTCTCAAAGATTACATGGTCCTTGGCACCTTGGAAATCAATTCCTTCAGCTTGCAGTCGTTCAAAGATTGTTTTATCCCGTTGCAAGGCATAGGGTTCATAATCCCGATTGGTAACGACGAGGTTCACATGAAGTTCCTTGGCCAGGACGGGAATGATTTCAATGGGATTACCGATTTCCACCCGTAGATGAATGTCGTGTGCGGCATATTCGCTAGCAAGGCGTTCTAGTTCTCGGTGTATGAATTCAACACGGGCATCGGTGGGTTCTAATTCATTTAAGATTTGTGTATCAAAAATAAAAACGGGTTGTACGTGCGTTGCGCTTTGACATGCTTTATAAAGTCCTGCGTTGTCCGTAATGCGTAAATCCCTTCGGTGCCAAAAAATTGCCTTGCTCATGGAAATACAACAATAAACTAAATGAAAGGTTTTAATCTCGTGTATGGGAACTTACTCCCCATCATATTCTACCCAATTCTTTTCTGTTTCAAACAGCTTAATGGATAGTTTGCCATAGGATTGTAAGTGGGGTAACAGGCGATTGTAACACACCAAGGCGATGTTTTCTACGGTGGGATTTAGCTCAAAGAACTCCGGACAATCGAGGTTTAAATTTTTATGGTCGTATCGATCTTCGACCTCAGTTTTAATGATGTTCTTTAGAATTTTCACATCAATGATGTATCCGGTTTCGGGATTGATTTTACCATCTATGCCCACTTCTAAGACGTAGTTATGTCCGTGAAAATTCACATTGTTACACAGTCCAAATACTTCGTTGTTCTTTTCATTGTCCCAATCTTTTCTATATAAGCGATGGGCTGCATTAAACGTTGCACGACGAACGATTTTCATATGGTTAAAAGATCTACAAAAGCGGATTTATATTCTAGTACAATTTTTTTAAACCAAGCGGTATAGTGCGATTCGTTCTTTTCAATGTCATCTTCAATTTCATGCATAGAAATCCATTTGTAGTCGCACACTTCGTCGGGGTTTATCAAGGGTTGTTCATCGGTGAACCCAATGAGCACATGGTCTAATTCATGTTCAACTAAGTTGTTTTCTAATTCAGCGCGATAAATAAAACTAAACAAGGGTGCCAAGGAAGCGGTCATTCCCATTTCTTCTTTTAATCGGCGATTGGCAGCTTCAACAATAGTTTCTCCAGGCAGGGGGTGACTGCAACAGGTGTTTGTCCATAATCCCTCTGAATGGTATTTTCCAAAGGCCCGACGATGAATCAATAATTCTCCGTTTGAATTGAAGATTAATACCGAAAAAGCACGATGTAACATACCCTGAACATGGGCTTCCATCTTTTCCATGGTCCCAATTTCCTCATCGTTTTTGTTTACAAGAATTACCTCTTGAATCATCATAACAGGTTTAAATTATGACGAACATACGAAGAGAGTAACAAGCCTACTTTGCGATTGTTTGGTATGCGCACACGTTCGTGTAAAATCACCTTGGCTGGGGTGTTTTTAATTTTCTTGAATAGTTTGTAGTAGTAGATATATGCTAAATAAACACCAAATCGCGCTTTTTTCGGAAGCTCAAGAATCCCTAAATACCCAGCGTGGAAATCTGCTTCAATATCACGTTCAATATCATGCTTTACCGTGGCGTTGAATTCATTCATATCAATCCCTGGGAAATAAACGCGACCTAGATGCTTATAATCTGCGTTTAAATCACGTAAGAAATTAATTTTTTGGAATGCTGAACCCAATTTCATTGCCGCGGGTTTTAGTCGTAGGTATTCCGTTTCGTTGCCGTCTACGAAAATTTTCAAGCACATCAGACCAACAACTTCAGCTGAACCTAGAATATACTTTTTGTATTGATCCTCATCATAGGCCTGTTTATCCAGGTCCATTTTCATCGATTCTAAAAATGTTTCAATCAAATCCAAGGGAATTTGGTATTTATTTACAACCCATTGAAAGCTATTTAAAATCGGATTAAGTGAAATCCCGTCATTAATTGCCTGATAGGTTTGCTTTCTAAAATCTTCCAATAACCATTCTTTGTCAAATCCGTGAAAAGAATCAACGATTTCATCCGCAAAACGCACAAAACCATAAACGGAATATATCGGTTGCTGAATTTCTGCATGAAGCATTTTTATGCCTAACGAAAATGAGGTACTGTAACGCTTTGTTGTAAGCGTACTCATTTCATGGCTAATGTTGTCAAATACTTGTTTCATTTCTTGGCGTGTTGGTTGATATAGTTAGCGACCACTTCTCCTGAGATAATGGAGGGCGGTACACCAGGACCCGGAACAGTGAGTTGACCGGTATAGTAAAAGTTTCTTAGGTTTTTATTTTTTATCTGCGGTTTAAAAATAGCGGTCTGCTTTAGGGTGTTTGCTAACCCGTAGGCATTTCCTTTAAACGCATGATAATCTTCTTTAAAGTTAGAAATCGAAAAGCTACGTTTGTAAACGATGTTGTCCTTGATGTCATTTCCCGTCAAATGCTTTAAGCGATCAAGTAACAAATTGAAATAATGTTCTCTGGTTGCTTCATCATCTACTAAATCTGGTGCAATAGGAATCAGGAAAAACAAATTCTCAGATCCTTCCGGTGCAACCGATGGATCGGTCAATGAAGGTGCACTCAGATAAAATAATGGAGCCGTTGGCCATTTCGGATTTTTATAAATTTCTTTACCGTGTTCCTCAAGCGATTCATCAAAAAACAAGTTGTGATGTTGAATGTTCGATACACGCTTATTGATTCCTACGTAATAGAGTAGGGCAGATGGCGCCATTACACGTTTGTCCCAATACGCATCTGAATAGTTAGCTGAACCATTTAGTAGCGCTTTTTCAGTGTGTTGGTAGTCCGCTGAGGAAATAAACACATCGGATTCGTAGCGATTTCCATGAATGTCGATGACAGCATTTACTTCACCATTCGATTTTTCTAAGCTCGTGATTTGGGCATCTGTGATAATTTTTACTCCTTGTTCTTTTGCGATTTTCTCAAAGGCTTCAATAAATTTATACATTCCGCCCATTGGATACCACGTTCCCAACTCCATGTCAGCATAATTCATGAGTGAATATAAGGCGGGTGTATCTTTGGGCATGGCTCCTAAAAATAATACAGGAAATTCTAAGAGTGCTCTTAATTTCGGATGCGTAAAAAACCGATTGATGTAGGATGAAAAGGAGTTTGTTAAATCCATAGATAGCAAGCCTTTTAAAAGGCGTACGTCCATAAACTCGGTTAATTTCATCGAAGGTTTGTAAACCAAATCCTTCATCCCTACTTCATATTTATATTTTGCGTCCTTGAGGAATTTCTGCAATTTTACCGCGCTTCCTGGCTCTAAGGATTCGAACATCGCTTCGAGTTCACCCATGGTTGCCGGGATGTCAGAAAAACTTTGGTCTGCCCAATACACTCGATACGAAGGGTCTAGTCGTTTTAACTCATAAAAATCCGCTGTGGTGTATCCGAACTTTTGGTAAAATTGTTCAAACACATCAGGCATCCAATACCAACTTGGACCCATATCGAACGTAAAACCCTCTTGAGAAAACTGACGAGCACGACCACCAATGGTTGGATTTTTTTCTAAAATGGTTACGTCCCACCCTGATTTTGCTAGAAAAGAAGCAGCTGATAATCCAGAAATTCCTGCACCAAGAATAGTAGCTTTTTTCTTCATGAACTTAGTTGTCTAAATATTGATAGTCTGGCAACTGGTCCATAAGCCGCTTTCTTGCGATGAAGATACGACTTTTAATCGTACCGATTGGTAATTTCATCGAATCTGCGATTTCCTTGTATTTATATCCTTCAAAATGCATTTTAAATGGCATTCGCAACTCATCGGTTAAATCTTCTATTTTTTGAGTAATTTCTTTAGTAGCAATGCGCTCTGTTGGAGAACCCATGCTTGACTTGTGGTTGGTAACCATATACGAATCTTCTGAGTGATCAAAAATCATTCGTGTTTTTGCATTACGGCGGTATTGATTAATAAATATGTTACGCATAATCGTAAACACCCACGCCTTGAAGTTGGTGTTTGGCGTGTAATATGAACGATAGTTTATCGCCTTGAGTAAGGTTTCTTGCGTTAAATCACGTGCATCTTCACGATTCTTCGTAAAGTTCAATGCAAAAGAAAAGAGGTTCCCCTGCAAATCGATTAAGGCTTCGTTGAATTCTATTGTTGACATATTGTTTAATTATTTCGATATAAAGTTAAACAAAAGTGTTTAACAAAACACAAAAAAGATTAAACAAAATCTAAAAAAGTGTTAATATCACACCTAATTAGCTGTAAATCAATCTGATAATTATTGAATATTTTTTAGCATTACCTCCGTCATGCGTTCCAAATCAAATCCCAATTTCCAGTCCCAATCCGCTTGCGCGTAGTGATCATCAATTGAATTTGGCCACGAATCAGCGATGGCTTGACGAAAATCTGGTTCATAAGTAATTTCAAATGCAGGAAGATGGTTTTTGATGGAAGAAGCGATTTCTTCGGGGGTAAATGATATTCCGCCGAGGTTGTATGCTGATCTAATCCGTAAACGCGAAGCCGGCGCATTCATTAATTGTATCGTTGCTTTTATGGCATCGTCCATGAACATCATTGGTAACGCAGTATCTTTCGATAGGAAGCATGTGAATTTCCCTTCTTGTTTTGCTTTGTAAAAAATATCAACGGCATAATCCGTGGTGCCACCTCCTGGTGGACTTTTGTAAGAAATAAGTCCCGGGTACCGTATGCTTCTCACGTCCACACCGAATTTATTGTAGTAATATTCGCACCATCGCTCCCCCGCTTGTTTGGATATGCCATATACCGTGCTTGGTTCCATCACGGTGTGTTGCGGTGTGTTATCTGCTGGTGTTGTTGGGCCGAATACAGCAATTGAACTTGGCCAAAAGATCTTTTTTACATGCCCTTCTTTCGCTAAGTCGAGAATAGTAAAAAGTCCCTCCATAT